>DEQC01000055.1 GCA_002359055.1 Flavobacteriales bacterium UBA3376
TCTATGGTCGAAATAAAATCCATTAATTTCACAGGATTATTATTACCAATATTATAAACTTTATAGGGTGCAGATGAAATTGAAGCGTCGTCAGAACTCGGATCCCAGTCTGGATTTTCTTTGGGTGGATTATCATTCACTCGAATTACACCTTCAACTATATCATCGATATAAGTAAAATCCCTTTGCATTTCACCATAATTAAATACATCGATTGGTTTATCTTCGATCATTGCTTTTGTAAATAAAAACAATGCCATATCAGGTCGTCCCCACGGACCATAAACAGTGAAAAACCTCAAGCCAGTGGTTGGAATTTTGAAAAGGTGGCTGTAAGTATGTGCCATCAATTCGTTTGACTTTTTGGTAGCTGCGTACAAACTCACTGGATGATCAACATTGTCTTTGGTTGAAAAAGGTTGATCTTTATTCAATCCATAAACACTAGAACTACTTGCATAAGTAAGGTGTTTGATTTGATGGTGTCTGCAACATTCCAAAATATTTATAAATCCAACGATATTTGCATCTATATAAGCATCAGGATTGGTCAAAGAATACCTTACTCCTGCTTGAGCTGCTAAGTTGATCACTTTATCAAACTTCTGACTCTCAAACAATTGATTTAAATTATCTTTATCTTCTAAATTCAATTGAATGAATTGATAATTTGGATAAACAGTACTTTGAATCAGTTGATTGTATTGAATATCATCTTTAGAAATTCCAGTTTTCTCTAAACGACCGTATTTAACTCTGACGTCGTAATAATCATTGATTGAATCCAACCCAACCACTTGTTCACCTCGTTTCAAAAGCTTTTCAGCCAAATGAAAACCTATAAAGCCAGCGGTTCCAGTTATTAATATTTTCATAAGTATTTAATAGATTTTGGCAAAGTTAAATATTTAATAGTTCTACGGAAAATATATCTTAGAAGACTCATTTTAATTTAAGTTTTACATGCCTTGCAATTCCGCTAATTTTCTGAAATAATCGGATTTTTGCTTCAATTCATCAAAATTTCCACTACCAATAATTTTCCCTTTGTCCATCACATAAATCACATCTGCATTTCTGATGGTGGACAAACGATGTGCTATTGAGACTATGGTAACTTTTCCTTGTAAACTTTCTATGCTGTCCTTGATTTCTTTTTCTGTTTCAGAATCTAAAGCCGAAGTTGCTTCATCCATTATCAACAAATCCGCATCTCTATAAAGCTCTCTTGCAATAGAAATTCTTTGTTTTTGACCACCTGAAATATTGATTCCATTGTTGCCCAACAATTCTTTTTCCTGATTTGGTAAATCTTTTATGAATTTTTCCAAGCTACACATTTGAATGACTTTCCAGAATTTTTCTAAATTCTCAGGCGTTCGTTCATCCCAAAAACTCACATTGTCGAAAATATCAGCATTAAAAATAGTCGGTTCTTGAGTGATGTATCCAACTTTGCTTCGATAGGATGATTTATTAATCTTTTCGATAGGAATATCATTGACTAAAAATTCACCTTCGTCTATATCCAGAAGCGAACAAATTGCATTGACCAAAGTGGTTTTTCCAGCACCGGATTCCCCCACAAAAGCAACAGATTGATTTTGTTTAATACTTAAATTGACATTGTCCAAAACTTTGAAATCACCATAAAAAACATTTACATTTTTCAGTTCAATAGTTTCTATGTTATCAATTTCAACTTTTCCATTGTTTGTTTCTTTATTATCCTTTAAATATTTCTCAAAACTTTGAATATTTTCCAGTGCGCCAATGGAACTTAAATAACTATTCCAAGTCGATTGAAGGTTCATTATATAGCCCATGGCCCGATAAAACAAGACCAAAATGATTAAAACTGAAGACAGCGTTGATTTAAAAACAGTGACTTGTAAAGCAATTACACCACAGATGATTACAATCATCATCGGTTCTCTCAACGAGGAAAGTTTGGCCGAAAGCACACCGATTTTAATGTTATTTCCAATTAATTCATTCAACTTTTCAATCATTCTTTGGGTATAGTCTTTATTTCTCCCCGAAGCTTTTAAGTATTTAAAATGATTGATATTTTCAATTACCAATTTACTAAACGCATGGTTATCATTGGTCAATGCTCTTGATAAATTTTTGGTTTTAATATAAAACTTTCTGTAAACTAAATTTGTGAGCATTCCTCCTATTGCGATTAACAAAGAAAATTTCCAATCCAAGAAAAAAGCAAATCCGAGATATACCAAGACAATCATTCCATTTTTAATGGTTTCTAAATATTGATTACACGCTTGTGCAACAGAAAAAGCCTCACCTGTCATAGAGTTATGAATACGACCTATATCGGTATTGACAAATTCTTTATAAGATAAATCTTTGAGTCCCAAACTAAGTTTTGCACGTATATTTTTATTGATAAATTGTAAAGCATTGACTTGATATTTCATGGTATAAAAAACGAACAATGCTTTGGCTAAGAAAATTAATGTAATTAATAACAGCATATTGACTACATTGATTTCTAAATGGAGAAAATTAAAAACACTTTCTACACCATCGTATAATTTTTTATTCCCTCCTTCCAATTCGTGCGCATTTCCATCGGTGATTTGAAGCAAAGGAACAAATAAGGTAATTCCAATTCCATCCAACAAAACCATGATAAAGTTAAATAAGAGCAATAAAAACATTCTAAAGCGTAAAAATCGATAGAAATAAAACAAGGTAGAAAACCTTGAAGCGAGCATATCTTTGAATGGGTTGAAAATATTTTTCAATTTAGGTTGATTTGATGAATTATAAAAGTGCTACAAAAGTAAGTCAAATTATTAATAGAAAGATAATAGAGATATTTTTTATAGTAGTCGGTATAATTTTTTATTTTTGAAAATTCAACTCTAATTAGTCGATATTAGCACCTTGAAATATAATCAACCCAAATGTCAGAAGCTTTTAATAATATAAGAATTTTAATCATCGACCCTACAGGAAATAAAGACTATAAGAATTCTCTTTTGTATCCAATGAAAAAGCAGTTGGAAGACTTAGGAGCAGTTGTAAGGGTTTTAAAAATAAATCAACCGCCTGCTTTTCGTAACAATTATTTGCCTGATAAAATCAAGAATATCTACAGAAGAATCTTTTTTAATGATAAACACTATTACCATTTTATAGAGATCAAACATTATTCGAGATATTATTTAAATGAATTTCAAAAGCAAACGAAAGGCGAGAGTTATGATTATACTTTTCTTTTAAGGCCCGATAGATTTTCTCTTCCATTTATAAAACAAGTCAGAAAGAAAACTGATTTCTTAGCTACATATATGTGGACAGCAGTAAAAAAAGGAACCGAGCAAAACATTTTAAAAACGAGGAAATATTTTGATAATGCTTATGGATTTGACCCTTACGAAAATCAAGAATACAAGAATTTCAATTGGAAATTTTCTACCAATTTTATATATAACTATCCAAAAGTAGCCCAAACAAAAGATATAGAGTGCTTGTATTTTGGGTCCATTTATACGAATAGAAGAGATTTAATTGCTTACAATTTATTCAAAGAAATCACCAATTCTTTTAAGGTTAAAATTTTCATAGAAAACGAATATTTGAGCAAAGAAAAATATATAGATGATGAATCTGTGGAATACATCGATTACCAGATACCTTATTTCGAATATTTGTATGAAAGTTCAAAAGCCAAAGTGCTACTTGACATTGCCAAGCCAGAACATAAAGGTTTATCGTTTAGATTTTTTGAGTGTTTAAAGTTGGAAACAAAACTAATTACCAATAACACAGATGTAGTAAATTATGACTTCTATTGTCCTGAAAATATTTTTATAATTGACTTCAATCATCCAAATTTAGAAAAGTTAAATGAATTCATCCATACACCTTATAAAAGAATTTCTCCTGAAATAATTGAGAAATACTCATTTGAAAATTGGATGAAATATATTTTCCAAATGCCTGGGCATGAACCTATAAAATATATTTATTAATATAAGTTTCGTGTGAATTGTAAGTTGAAATAAATAGAGTTGAAATGAAGTTAAAATCCTTGTTTTCATTATTAGGTTTTGAGATTTATCGAAAATCAAAAAAAAATAAAATAAAGTTCGATAGCAGTCAGAAACCGTTGTACATTGAGTTTTTAGGAGTTTCAGGAGTTGGCAAATCGACAATTTTCAACGCTTTACAAAAAAAAGAAAAATTCTGGTTGACTGTAAATGAGCATAATAATTCATTGGGAAAGCACCAAAGAGTTAAATTTGACAAAAATTCAGCAGAACAAAGGTTAGCAGAACAAAGATGGAAATATCTGAAGGAGAAAAACTATTTGCCAACCGATAAATTAAGGGTTGCTTATTGGAACTACGTTATTTTAAATTCAGATGCCTTATTGCAAAAGAACAACAAAAACTCAATCGTTCTATCAGATGAAGGTATGGTTTTAAGTTTTTCGGATGCGATTATGGATTTAGAGAATGAAAATAGTAAACTATTGGATGATTTCTTAAAAAATAGAGCTTTTGTATATTGTACAGCAAGACCTGACGTCATTTTGAAAAGAATAGAAAGCCGAAGAAAACAAACAGGAAAAGTAGTTGCTCAACATAAAACAAACTCAAATCAAGAATTGTTGGAAATAATTTCTCAGGAAACAAAAGAAAGAGATAATTTGGTGGATTTCTTGAAAAGAAGAAACAAACCTTTATTGGTAATTGACACTTCTGAGGAATTGGATAAAAACCTCAGTAAAGTCCTTACTTTTATTCGAGAATTCCAACATAAAGAAAACATAAACACATGAAAAAGTTATTTATTGGTCTTTATTCTATATTCTTCCAAGAAGGAATAAAAAATTACATCGTACGAAAACGAAAAACGCGTAAATTAAAAGGAAACAAATGGTTTACCATTAAATACAAAGGAAAAAAAATCAAAATATTATTGAAGGAGAAAAACGGTTATGTAGATAATTTTATTTATCAAAACGGTATATATGAAGAGACTTTGATAGATTCAATTGTAGAGCACCTTGGCCCCAATTCGACTTTTGTGGACATAGGAGCAAATATTGGTCAGCATAGTCTTGTGGTTTCTCAATTTTGTAAAAAAGTGATTGCATTTGAGCCTCTTTCATTTTTGGTCGAACAAATTCAAGAAAGCATATCTGCAAATAAAATATCAAATATTGAAATAAGAAAACTTGGATTAGGAGACACAAAAGGCGAGAAAGATATTTATATAGATCCAAATCAAAGTGGTTACAGCACCTTATTGAATCATTTAAAGGAAGTAGATGGCTTTTCTAAAAATCCTGAAGTTGTAGGAAATCAGTTGATTTCAATAGATTTGATGGACAATCAACTATTGGATACTGAAGTTTCTGTTATCAAAATGGATATAGAAGGTTATGAATATTATGCGTTTTTGGGAGGAATAAAAACTTTAAGAAAACACAAGCCAGTTGTTATTTTGGAGTTTTCAAATATGTTTTATGAAAATTTAGAGAAAGGACTTTCCGAAAAATTCTTTAATTTAATTAAAGAGCTGAATTACAAGGTGTTCTCAATCGATAGAAAAGTAGAACTTAAATCAATCAAAGATGTTTTGATGAACCAAAAACAAGAAAACATACTATTAATTCCATCCAATTGATTCGCTTTTTAGCCATTATATATGAGTAAAGTCTTTAAAATAACCAAACGCATCAGTGATGTGATTTTTCGAAAGAAGTTTTGGACTGATTTCCCTTTTTATGTGGAATGCATTGGAAATGAGAATTCAACTTCTAATAAAGTATATAAAAGTTTGGTTTACAAAAAGCGTAATTGGATGAGCACAAAGGAGTTTAAGGCCGTAGAAAAAACTTCTTTTTCTATTTTGTGCAATCAATTGGACGAAGAAGAGATTTATCAACTTTTAGCGAAATACAAAATTCAAAACTTAGAGAAAAAAGACTTATTTCCCGTAGAAAAGTTTGAAAAAGCTCACAAAGCTTATTCCTGTTTGATAAACGACTTACACATAAAAAATTACAACAAAAACCATTTGATTTTAACAAAAAATGCGTTGTTGCATAATTTTATGAATGAAATTACAGAGCTTCATTTCAATAAGTACTCAGGTTTAAAGTCGTTTCTTAAAAACCGAGCCGTGATTTATTGCTATCATGATAAACACGAAGCTAAACTTGAAGAGTACATAAAAATTTTAGAACAATACCAAGTATCTATTTTAAGAGTGAACACAAACGATGGATTTTGGCGAAATTCTAAAAAAATCAATCAATTCCTAAATCAATTAAAATTACAAAAATGATTCCTAAAAAAATACATTATTGCTGGTTCGGTCACAACCCAAAGCCAAAATTAGTTGAGCATTGCATTGAAAGCTGGAAAAAACATCTACCTGATTATGAGATAATTGAATGGAATGAAGATAATTTTGATGTGAATCAAAACGAATTTGTTAAAACAGCTTATACCAATCAAAAATGGGCTTTCGTTTCAGACTTTGCAAGAGCCAAGGCTTTGTACGAAAACGGTGGATTTTATTTGGACACTGACATGGAAGTCAGAAATTCACTCAATGATTTTTTACATCATCGTGCCGTTTGCGGATTTGAAATCAAAGGCATTCCATATTCTGCATTTTGGGGAATTGAAAAAGGACATGTTTTAGGAAAATTAATCATCGAGCATTACGAAAACAATCCTTACAATGAGGAGCCAAACACTGCGATTTTCTCAAGATTATTGGTCGAAAAGTTTGGAGCAAATGCAGAGAAAGACGAATTTCAAGAATTAAAAGATGGAATCGCATTGTATCCATCACACTACTTTTCACTGGATGTTCCAAAAAACTTTGTGGTACATCATTTCTCAGGTTCATGGCATGATAGCTGGTCGGAAGAGAGAAATACATATAAAGAAATGGTCAATATGTATGGAATTCTCCATCAATTGCAAAAAGAAAAATTCGCAAAAGAAAGAGTAAAATCAGTGGTTTATGATCATCAATTAATAGATATTGATAAAATTTTGGATCAAATTCCAACCCGATATATTTTCAATTATTTAAAGAAAAAAATTTTAAGGAGATGATTAAATTTTAACCTTCCCATCTCTTCTTGAAAATTTTCATCCCCAAATTTGTGGGTAAATTTTGTAAGAAGTTCATTTTCTTTAATTCGTTGGAATATTGAGCCGAAAAATAATCAATCAAAGATAAAGAACTGATTTTTTTGTAATTGCTATAAGATTCTTTCCAAAGCTCTTCATTCTTTTGAGCGCGCCAATTCATTATAAGCGTCATGTTTTTAAAACGAACTAAGTGTTCTAAAATATATTTTCTTCTTTCTGGATTTTTTTCTATTACTAACTCCTTGTCAATGTATTGACCAATCGTAAACCAATTGTCAAAATGTCTTTTTCCTCGATTGTGAATCACGGATTGGTCATGTAAAAAGTAGGTATAGGTAACATCGGGCTGAAATGCAACTCTTTCCAATTGTAAACAAGTGTGAAAAGTCCATAATTCATCTTGAGCAAAAAGTCCTGGAACAAAATAAATCTTATTCTTTCGAAAGAAATCCACTAAAAACAATTTATTTACTGCAGAACTTGTGATTTTACCATTTACAAAAGCTTTCAAAGCTTCATCATTACCAACAATAGTATTTTCACTTTTCAATTTCCCCAAACAAAATGACTTCTTTCCATCAATGGCTTTTTCACATTCAATTTGAGAGATGGTCATTTGAGCGTTTTCTCCCTCTGCGACTTTAACCAACTTCTCGATGCAATCTTCCGTTATCGTATCATCAGAATCTAAAAAAAACAAATACTTTCCTTGGGCAGTATCGATGCCTTTGTTCCGAACCACAGATAAACCGGAATTCTTATCCAAATGAAGAATTCGCCAGTTTTTTAAATTATATTTTTGAATATATTCTTCCGCAATCGCCACACTGTTGTCCGGTGTTTGGTCGTTAATCAAACTAACTTCAATGGCGGAATAAGTTTGATTCCGCACCGAATCAAGGCATTTAACTAGAAATTCCTCGCAGTTATAAAGAGGAATGGAAATCGTTACTAAGGGATTCATAGTTAAAGTCGATTTTTAGCAAAAGTACAGAAATAAACGAATATTTAAACTTTAGAGAATTAATCCTATAAAATTATTTGGACTTTGATTTACTTTCTAATTTTGTTTTTTTATCGCTAAATTTAAATTGTCTAATTTCGCCATCGAAATGCTAACTTAGTAACATCAAATAGAATAATTAACCAATGCCTAAAATTTCCGTAATTCTTTCTGCTTATAACGCTGAGAAGTTCATTGCTCAAAGCATTGAGTCAGTTTTAAATCAAAAATTTAAAGATTTCGAGTTTTTAATAGTAGAAGACCATTCTACTGACAATACTTTACAGATAATTGAGTCATACGCAAGCAAAGATTCACGGATTAATTTGGTTAAAAAGGAAAAGAATAAAGGATTTGAAGGGTATGTTGAAAATCTAAATCTAATGATTGACCAAGCCCGTGGAAAATATATAGCAAAGTTTGATGCTGATGATATTTGGTCGGTAGATAAGCTGGAAAAACAGTTGATGGATATTGAGAACCATCCTGATATTTTCCTTCTTAGTGCCAATGCCTATAGAATCGACGAAAATGGAAATAGAATTGGCGAAGTGGTTTATCCAACCGATTGGGAGGAAACAAAAAAAATGATTTTGCATACCAATCCATTTTGTCATCCCGCAATTCTATTCAGAAATGAAGGCTATAAATACAGACAAAAGATGTACTATGCCGAGGATTATGATTTGTATTTGCGTATGTTTTCGGATGGTAAAAAATTGATGCACAGAAGTGATTTTTTATTTGAATACAGAATATTAGAAAACTCTTTGTCGAGAGGGAATAAAAGCTTGATACAAGCTTTGTTCAAAGAAAAAACAATAGATTTTTATCATCAAAGGATTGAATTTGGTGAAGATGAATATGCTAAATTCCAGCCTTTGGATTATTTAGAAATTCTAAATCCAAATTATAAAAACACGAAAGAAGATCTAAAACGTGCCTTGAAGTTTGCATTCATAAGCAATTGGAAAGAAGAGTATAAATTGTTGTTAAATAAGGCAATTGACTTTTATGGCAAAAAGGAGTTTTTAAACTTTTGGATGATTCGTAATTTTTATAATTTTAGCCAGCAAGTATATAAAAGATTGTAATCTATGCTAAATTTCTTCCGACTTTCTGAACAAAACCAATATACGATTTCAGACATTTCTGATTTCAATGACTTGTGTTTTCCTCATCGGAAACCTCATCATTTTTACGATACTTATAGATTAGTCCAAAATCCATTTGCACCAATAGAAAAAAATTTCCTATACGGTGTAGAAAAAGATGGAAAATACATTGCACAAATGCTAACAATGCCTACCCCATTAAGCATCAACGAAAAAATCATTCCAGCTTTTTGGGGACAAGATTATTTCGTTTTGGATGAATTTAGAGGAAAAGGAATTGGAAAAGAATTGTCGAAATATTATTTAAAAAACGATTATTATATAGCTATTGGATTTTCACCTAAATCACAAATCATTCATCAAAAAATGGGTGCCAGGAAAATTGGATATTTAAGTTTTTATAGAAAATGGGCTTCTCCAATTCATCAATTCAAATCTCTTTTCAACAAATCACTAAGAATTAAACCTAAATCAGTCATTTCCTATACTTTTCCTGATGAAGTTAACGGTTTTATGAGGGTGAAATCTCCCGCAAGGTTGATACTTCCTCAATTGAATTGGAATGAAAATACAATTGAATCCATTCGAAATAAAGAATATTTTGAATGGAGATTTTTTTATAAACCTTTTCGATATTTCGTTTATCAATCCAAACAAATCAATGATGTAAATCCACCTTATTTTGTAGCTAAACCTCGATTTTACAAAGGAATGAATTGGTTGATGATAGTGGATTATCGTTTTGATTTGAAACAACCCAATCAATTTGAATCCATTTTAAAATCAGCGGAATTACTTAGAGAAAAATACAACTTTTCAGGAATTCTCGTTTCATCTTCTCAAAAAACAAATAACAAAATTTTACTTAAAAATAATTTTGAAAGATATAAACACGAGGTGGTTTTAACGACTTATCCCTTCGAACACGATGAAAACCTTGAAGAACATGATCATTTTCATATAAGCTTGGCCGATAGTGATTTGGACATGCATGATTATTTGGGAAGGTTTTATTATAGCGAAGATTTGGCCGAAAAAAACTATTTCTAAACCATGGCAAAAATTATTAATTTTCACGATATCTACGACAGGCAATGGTTTGAAGACACTTTAGATGTTATTCAAGAATTGTATGAAATTGTTCCTTTTTCAGAAATTGAACAATTTTATCATGGCAAAAAAACATCAAAAAACATTGCACACCTCACTGTGGACGATGGTCATATTTCTACCTACACTTTGATTTATCCAGTGTTGAAAGAAAGAAATTTAACAGCTTCCATTTTTGTTTCACCAAAAATAATTGAAGGTCAAACCAATTTTTGGTATTTTGAAAGTGGTGATTATGACAAAGAAAAATTAAGGAAATGTATAAGTGATATTTTACAAATTGATTCTACGAAACTAAATAATTTGTATCCACGATCAATTATGAAAAACCTGCAGCTGGATCAAAACTGGAAAATCATTGACCTTTATCGAAAAAAATACAATGTCTCCCTAAAAGAAGGACAATATATCAATACGGAACAATTATTAGAATTAGAAAAATCAGGTGTATTTCATATCGGTGCACATACAATGAATCACCCTATTTTGGCCAATGAAAATGATGAAGTTTCTGAATATGAAATCAAAGCATCAATCGATGAATTAGGCAAATTGCTCAATCGAAAAATCACAACCTTTGCATATCCCAATGGAAAAGAAGGAATAGATTTTGGCGAAAGAGAAATGAATTTTTTGAAAGAAATTGGAATTGAATATGCTTTTTCTTTTGAATTTAGAAATTTAAAAAAATCCGATAATTTGTTGAGCATCCCCCGTTTTGGTTTGTATCATGGCAATAAAGACTTTGTGAGAAAAAAATTAAAATATGGAGCAATTTGGGAACCTATCAAATCGAAACTGTTTAGCAATGAAGAAAAATACAGAAAAAACATTGTAAAAAAACTGAATTTATAAACATAATTTACTTTAATTTAATTTGTTAAATTAGTTCTCTAAATACCTACCATGACCCACATTATTATCAAATCCTTCAATCGACCATATTATTTAGACCGTTGTTTGCAAAGCATTTACAAGTTTGTTAAAGGAAATTTTAAAATAATTGTTTTGGATGATGGAACACCTGGAAAATATTTGAATAAAATCAAAGAAAAGTTTCCATCTATAGAAATTAGGCTTTCAGAACAATATGAATATAAAGTCAATGCAATTCATGAAAACTTAGAAAATAGAACAGAAATCGATGGTTTTCAAATCCCAACTAAATTGTGGTATGACACAGTCAAAGAAGCTTCAGATTATGTTTTAGTCACTGAAGATGATGTTTGGTTTACACAAGAAATTGATTTGAACGAATACAGATCTGCCATGAAAAAGTTCGATTTGCATTTACTGAAATTGGGTTGGTTGGGCAAACAAGAATTGGATTTAACTAAATTTAAAGCATTGAAATCCAATGATAAAATACTTTTACAAAAACTCGATGATGTATTCATTTCAAATTCATGGATAATGGATTTGATATTCGAAAATAAATTCAAAATTTATTCATTGATGTATCGATTGGGTTGGCACAAAAAAATGAAATTGAAAAAATATTGGAAACTTAATTCTATCATGATGGGATTGTGGAAAAAAGAATATTGGTTATACGTTTGGAAGGATGTCGATCAAAGAGTTGATGAAAAAGTCCAATTGAGAAATGCCGCCGTTTGGTTGCATAAACACAAACCGAAAAAAATCATCGCATCGACTTCAAATAATTTTTTACGCACTACTTTTCAATCGTCTGCAACAAATTCTTATCATAAATACGGTTATAAATTCGATGTTAATTATTTCAATCATTTGATGAATGAAGCATGGATTGAGGGTAAATTTGATTCTACGAAAGACTTCCCCAACGACTTCACAATCAATTATTTTGAAAAATTCATGGATAAAAATATTAATAAAAAAGAATTTCATCTATGGGTTGAAAATTTCAAAAATCAATACAGAAAAAGTGGATATCTAATCGATTGATGATGAGAAAAACCAAAGTTCTTTTTAGGCTGCGTTCATTAGAAATGGGTGGAATAGTAAAAGTTCTATTGGACATCTTTGAAAATTTACCCAAAGAAAAAATTGAACTTACTTTGATGGTGAATTTACACCAAGGTGAATTGCGCAACGAAATTCCTTCTAACATAAAAATCATCAAAATCGCTAAAGGAAAAGAAGATTTCAATAAAAATCCTTTGATTTATAAATTTCAACTTGCTTTGAGATTTTTGAAACTTAATTTACTCAATAAATTTCCGGCTTTGATGAAGTTTTATTATAAAGAAAGTTATGACGTAGAAATCGCTTTTGGACGTTCGGAATTAGAAATGGTGTTGAATAGTCCACAAAAAAAATCAAAAAAAATAGCTTGGGTACATTGGGAGTTTTCTCATGCACCGGAACTGAATCGATCAAAAATGTTGGTTGAACAATTGAAAGAATTCGAACATGTGATTTTCTGCTCGGACAATGTGAGAAAACAAGTCAAAACGCTGTATGGATTCGAACTCAGAAATTCATCCGTATTTCATAACGTCATCCATCCCGATGATTTAGAGAATAAAATGAATCAATCCATTGATTTTCATCTTGATGATGATATTTTTACTTATATATCGGTAGGAAGAGTGAAAAACGGGAAAGGCTATCCATTGCTTTTTGACATTCACAAAGAATTAATGGACGAAGGGATCAAACATCGAATTCTCATCATTGGAGACGGAGATAAATACGAAGAATTGAAACAAAAAGCAAAAGCTCATCAATTGGACGAATCCTTTATTTTATTGGGCAATCAAAACAATCCCTTTCCTTATTTTAAATTTGCAAATGCTTTTGTTTTGCCGACGCAAAGCGAAGCTTATCCGCTTTCAGTGAAAGAAGCTTTGATTTTAGGCCTACCAACTTTGGCCACTGATGTAGGAGGAGTGAGTGAAATCATTAGCGATAGAGAAGATGGAATTCTAATGAAATACGAAAAGGAAAACATTAAAAACCATATAAAAGAATTGGTAACAAATCCCTCTTTGTATGAGCATTTAAAATCAAATGCAAAAAAAGCAAAAGACAAATTCGAAATCCATGAAATTTACAAACAAATCGAAAACCTATTGAAAAATGGATAAAAAAATAACTGTTATCACACCGACTTACAACCGAGCGCATACTTTGGAAAGGGTGTATCAATCACTGAAAAATCAAACGTTCAAAAGTTTCAAATGGTTGGTAATGGACGATGGCTCAACAGACGAAACCAAAATATTGATCGATAGACTCAAAGGCGAAAATATTATAGATATTGAATATGTTTATCAAGAAAATCAGGCTAAATTTCATACGGTATTCGATGGAGTAAAAAAAGTTAGAACTCCTTATTTTGTCATTTGGGATTCGGACGATTCATTTCCAACAGATGCTTTGGAAATTTTAAAGAATGAAGTAATCAATTTACCGAAAAATCAGAGATTTATAACGGTTACAGCTTTATCGGCTTACCCTGAGGGTAATATTGTAGGTGATAGATTTCCAAAGAACGTGTATGATGGTTCTATATTGGATATACGTTATGGATACAAAGTTAGAGGAGATAAGAATGGAATTTTCATTACAAAAACTTACTTAGAAGTCCTTAAATTATTGGATTTAACACAATTCAAAAAGGGGGTTTATATTCCTTACAGTGTTTTTTATAATTTATATGATTCATTGGGATATAAAACAAGATTCATCAATAAAATCGTAAGATATTATCATTTTGACTTAGATGATAAAGCCTCTGTTTCCAATACTCGATCCAAAGGAAAAAACACTTATGGGCTTATGGTTGGACATCTTTCATTTATAAATTGTTATGGAAGAAAATTGTATAAATACCCTAAAGCTTTAATTAGAAATTTGATTGGTTATCAAGTATATTCTATCCTAAATGCTAAGAAATTAAAAAATATCAACAAAAAATTAAAGCATTTTAAATTACTTTCTATTATCTTATATCCATTATCATATTTGTATGCAAAATTTAAATACAGCTAAAAGATAGAAAAACTTATTTCAAATGTCATTTAACAACAATTTTCAAAAAAAGAAATTACTATTTATATATTATAAACTTTGGAAACCTGGTGGAATTGCAAGGGTATTGACCAATTTGGTCAATGAATTGGTAAAAGATCATGATGTGACGATTTTAGTTTTATTGAAAGACACCACATCTTTTTATAATTTAGACAAAAGAGTAAAAGTCATTGGTTTAGATACTTATCAACATTGGGCGTTTACGGTAGGATGTGTTGGCATCAATAAATATGGAAAAAGACTACCCAGAAAGCAAAACATCAAAAATTACTTGTATGATTTCGGCGCTTCTCGGATTTTGAAACAATGGTTGAATGAAAATCATCAGGACTATGATGTACTGATTCCTTGTCAATACAAATTATCGATTCAATTGGCATCTAATTCAAAATTAAGTCATAAAACAATTGCTTGGGAACATACAGATCATGAAGTAGGAGGAAAGTTCTTTAATCGATTGAGAAATAAAAATTACAAGAAGTTGAAAGCAATTATCGCCATCAATACTGCTTCAGAAAAATATTATCAAAATTTAAATCACAACAGTTATTTAATTCCTAATATTATAGGTGAGCCTTTTGAAAGCTTGGCTTTCTCTCAAGATAAAGAAAATATAATCTCATTTGTAGGGCGTTTGGATCGAGAGAAAAATGTAATCGCATTATTGGAGATAATTAAAGAATCTGATTTAAATTCAATTTGGAAATTTCAAATAATAGGGGATGGACCAGAACGGAAAAACTTAGAAGATTATGTTCATCAAAATGACTTAGAAGAGAGAACTGTTTTTTTTGGCAATCAGCCGATTGATGATGTGGTTAAATTACTTCAAAAATCAAAAATATTTGTTTTTACATCTTTGAAAGAAGCATTGCCTACGGTTTTAATTGAAGCAATGATGACAGGAAATGCTATAATCGCCTATGATTGTAATTATGGCCCTTCAGATATTGTCAATGAAAAAAACGGTTTTCTGATTCCATTACAAGATCAGAAAAAATTCATAGAAAAATTAGAGTATTTAACTAATCAACCTGAAACACTCGACAAATTGATGAGATCCAGCTATGAAGAGTCTTTTTCATGGAAAAAAGACACTTCTCTCAAACAATGGAAAGAAATTTTATAAATAATTAGATTTATTGTCCTCTGTTAAACAAATCAAACCTCTCCCCTAATATTTTCTTAAAAAAATAAAGTCTATAAATTAGAAAACCCTGTAAAATTAATACTTTACAGGGTTTTCATTTTGAAACATTTTACTGATTAAAAGAGTTTAATCAATCACAGTGTTTACTGTTTTCAAGCTTTGATAAAAGCATAAATCAATGTTTCAAAAAAATGAGGTTTTCATTTCTAATAAGTATATTTACTTTAATTAATTACAAATAGTAAATGCTAATTATAATTTACCATTTGCTATACTTACGCAAATCGACCTCTAAGTGCTTTGACTTCATGGTTAAATTTCTTTGAATCCATTACTAAATTGCACTATATTTGAAAGAACGTTTGTTCAACCAAAATGACTTAAAAACTCTTCACTTAATGAATGTGTTTATTTCGAAACGATATTTAAATCTTCAACGAATTATCATTTTGATATATCAAAGATAAATCAACATTTTAAAAATCACAAACTTTTCACAACTCACTTATTTACAAAAAGTTAACAGGAGTTATCAACTTTTGTTAATAACCCCTGTATTCCTTATTATTGTTGGATTTCAAAAGATTTAATCCATTAATTTTTTAACTTTATTAACAATCGAAGCTGAGTCTAAACCATATTTTTTCATCAGATCTGTTGGTGTTCCACTTTCACCAAAACTATCATCAACTGCAACAAATTCCTGTCTTACAGGATATTTTTCAGTCAATAGTCTTGCGATGCTCTCTCCTAATCCTCCGTATTTATTGTGTTCTTCGCAACTTACAATTCTTCCAGTTTTCTTCACCGAATTCAAGATAATTTCTTCATCCAATGGTTTGATGGTATGAATATTAATCACCTCCGCTGAAATTCCTTCTTTTTCCAACTCATTGGCTGCGACCATTGCTTCCCAAACCAAGTGACCAGTTGCAACTATAGTTACATCTGTCCCTTCTTGAATCATAATTCCTTTTCCAATTTCAAATTTTTGATCTGGATCTGTAAATACTGGTACTGCAGGTCGTCCAAAACGCAAATAAACTGGACCTTCATGTTCTGCTATAGCAATTGTTGCAGCTTTGGTTTGATTGTAGTCACAAGGATTGATCACAACCATTCCTGGCAACATTTTCATCAAACCAATATCTTCTAAAATCTGATGAGTCGCACCATCTTCTCCCAAAGTTAAACCTGCGTGTGATGCGCAAATTTTTACATTTTTTTCCGAATAAGCAATGGATTGGCGAATTTGATCATAAACTCTTCCGGTAGAGAAATTAGCAAAAGTTCCAGTGAAAGGAATCTTTCCACCAATGGTTAAACCTGCAGCAATTCCCATCATATTGGCCTCTGCAATTCCTACTTGGAAAAATCGATCAGGATTTTCTTTTTTAAAAGTGTCCATTTTCAAAGAACCTATCAAATCGGCACAAAGTGCAACTACATTTGGATTAGTTCTACCTAATTCGGTCAAGCCGTCACCAAAACCACTACGGGTGTCTTTCTTTTCTGTATATGTTAGATCAATCATTTTAATAGTCTTTTAATTCGGTTTCTGGGTTTTGTTCCAATGCTTTTTCAAGCAACTCATCATTAGGTGCTTTCCCATGCCATTCATGAGTTCCCATCATATAATCCACTCCATTACCCATTTCTGTGTGCAACAAAATAACCACTGGCTTTCCTTGACCAGTTTGAGATTTTGCTTTTTCAAGAATAGCAATAACTTTTTCTAAATCGTTACCATCCTTTTCTTCCAATACCGTCCATCCGAAAGCAGTTAATTTAGCGTGCAAATCACCTAAATCCAATACATCTTTTGTATCTCCATCGATTTGACGTCCGTTGTAATCAATGGTCGCAATCAAATTATCTACATTGTTCGCAGCTGCATACATAAAGGCTTCCCAAACTTGACCTTCCTGCAATTCGCCATCGCCATGCAACGTATAAACCAATTTATCATCTTTGTTTAACTTCTTTGAAAGCGCAGCTCCAATTCCTACAGACAATCCTTGCCCTAAAGAACCTGAAGCTACTCGAATTCCAGGCAATCCATCGTGAGTCGTTGGATGACCTTGCAAACGAGAATTTATCTTTCTAAAAGTTTTTAACTCTTCAACTGGAAAAAATCCACTTCTTGCCAAAGTACTATATAACACAGGAGATATGTGCCCGTTGGACAAAAAGAATAAATCCTCTCCTATCCCATCCATTTTAAAATCGGTAGAATAATCCATGATTTTACCGTATAAAGCGACGAAAAATTCAGTACAACCAAGAGATCCTCCCGGATGACCACTATTCACCGCATGAACCATTCGAAGTATATCTCTTCGAGTCTGTTGAACTTGTGTTTCTAATTGTTCTAAAGTCATTGATGATTGATTTGCGTACAAAATTACATTATTACCTATAGATTTCGACATTAAATAGGTTTAATTATAAAGAATTAAATGGAGTTTTCAACAATTCCCAATAAAAAAACCGACCCAATGAATTGAGTCGGTTTCTATCTCTATGAAAGGATGCTATCAGTTTCTCACATAAGTGTAAACAAAATCTACATCGTTGTAAGTTTCTGTCAAAGTAAATTTGCTACTATTGATAAATTCCAATTCATAAGTTTTATTAATTCCACCTAAACTTGTTGAAAGTTGATCAAAAGAAGAAGAATAAGTTCCTATCAAAGGACTGTTCTCTGTTTCTACACAAACTTCCGTTTCTGGATCGATTTCATAATCATCTTGTAAATAAACTCCGTCATTTTTGAACTGACGAACTCCCTTATTTTCACATTGCTCGACCTCAATACCATTGACTGTATATTGCTCTATTTTCCATTTTCCTACCACTGAATATTCTGGAATTCCTGCGTCATCATCTGAGCTACATGAATTTAAACCAAACCCAATAGTGATTGCAAACAATAATGCTAATACTTTTTTCATAATTTAATTTTGATTTTAATAATATTACAAACGTGTTTTTTCTCTAAAAATTATAAAATTTCAATTTTAATACCAAGTTCCTCTATGAGGCAATAAATCATCTCGTACTTTTTCCATTTCAATTTCATCTACCACGATAAAAGCCGTCCAATGCAAATCTTCTTGCTTTTCTACTTCACATATATCGTGATTCAATTGATTCATATTCACATATTCTTTCAAATGATGCACATGATGTTCTGCCGTTCTCTGGGCATCAGGACCATAAAAATCCCAAATTAACTTTAATTGTTTACTCATTTCTCAAAATTCATCATCCAAAGAAAAAGATATTATATAAAAATTACAAATTTTATATGCATACTTGAATTTCAATAAATTCGTACATAAATATTTATATCACTAATATTCACTGTGACAATGCATTTTTGTAACTTTGCAAACTGCTATGAAAAAAGACATTTCAACATATGATCCTAAAAAGTTTATCACAATCAAAGGTGCTAAACTCCACAATTTAAAGAATATAGATTTAGCGATTCCAAAAAACAAATTGGTAGTCATCACTGGACTTTCTGGTTCTGGTAAATCATCTTTGGCGTTCGATACGCTTTATGCCGAAGGTCAAAGAAGATACGTAGAGAGCCTTTCTTCCTATGCCAGACAGTTTTTAGGAAAGTTAGATAAACCAAAAGTTGATTATATCAAAGGTATAGCGCCGGCCATCGCCATTCAACAAAAAGTCATCAGTACCAACCCACGATCAACGGTTGGGACTTCAACTGAAATTTATGATTATTTAAGACTATTGTACGCGAGGATTGGACTTACTTATTCGCCAATTTCTGGTGAATTGGTTCAAAAGGATTCTGTTAGTGATGTGATTGACTTTATCAAAACTCTGGATTTAGATTCTCAATTAGTGATCTTATCGCCCATTTATAATACAGGCGATCGAACTTTTGTTGAGCGATTGGCTATTCTTCAACAACAAGGTTTTTCAAGAATTGAAATCGATGGAAATCAAGCCAAAATCGAAGATTTGATCGAATTCAATTTTGAGCCTCAAGGCGATGCTACAGTCAATCTTGTAATTGATAGAATCGTCACTCAAGACGATGAATCTTTTTACCATCGATTGGCCGATTCCATTCAAACCGCATTTTTTGAAGGAAAAGGAAAAGTTATTATAAAAAATATAGCAACTGAAGAATCTAAAGAATTTTCAAATGCATTTGAATTGGACGGAATCATTTTCAACGAACCCAATATTCATTTCTTTAGTTTCAACAATCCATACGGTGCTTGTCCGAGTTGTGAAGGCTATGGAAAAATCATCGGTATAGACGAAAATTTAGTGGTGCCCAACAAAGCTTTATCCATTTATGAGGATGCTGTAGTTGCTTGGCGTGGCGATAAAATGAGTAAATGGAAAAGTCGATTCATCAAATTTGCTGCTGAAAATGATTTTCCTATTCACAAACCTTATTTTGAACTGACTGAAGAACAAAAAGACATACTTTGGAACGGTTCAAAAAAATGGATCGGTATCAATGGATTTTTCGATAAATTAGAAGCTAAAAGCTATAAAATTCAATTCAGAGTGATGCTTTCGCGATACAGAGGCAAAACTACTTGCTACAACTGTAAAGGAAAACGCTTAAGAAAAGAATCAACTTTTGTGAAAATCAATGGAAAATCTATACATGATTTGGTTGATTTACCACTGGATGAATTGAAAGAGTTTTTCGATCAAATTCAATTGAGCCAATATGAAGAAAAAGTCGCTAAAAGAATTCTACATGAAATCAGAAGTAGAATTGACTTCTTAATCAATGTTGGACTCGGATATTTAACGATCAACCGAGCATCAAATACACTTTCCGGTGGTGAAAGTCAAAGAATCAACTTAGCCACTTCCTTGGGAAGTAGTTTGGTAGGTTCGATGTATATTTTAGATGAACCATCGATTGGTTTGCATTCGAAAGATACTGAAAGATTGATCGGTGTTTTGAAACAATTGCGCGATTTAGGCAATACTGTAATTGTTGTCGAACATGACGAAGACATCATGAAGTCAGCGGATTACATCATTGACATTGGTCCTGAAGCCGGAACTCATGGAGGTGAAATTGTTTTCGAAGGTACTTATGATGAACTGCTGAAAAGCAATACTTTAACAGCTCAATACCTGAATGGAGAAATGGAAATTGAAGTGCCAAAAATCAGAAATCCTTTCAAAAGATACATTGAAATAAAAGGTGCAAGAGAAAATAATTTAAAGAATATAGATGTAAAGTTTCCATTGAACACCCTTACTGTTGTGACAGGAGTGAGTGGTTCTGGAAAAAGTACTTTGATGAAAGAGATTTTAGCGCCGGCTATTCAAAGAAATTTAAATATCTATGGATCCAAAATTGGGGAATATGACAAATTATTGGGCGATGTCAATAAAATTGAAAATATAGAAATCATCGATCAAAATCCAATTGGAAAATCTTCTCGCTCAAATCCAGTCACTTATGTCAAAGCTTATGATGATATAAGAACTCTGTTTGCCAAACAGAAAGCCAGTAAATTGATGGGTTTCCAAGCGAAACATTTTTCGTTCAATGTGGACGGAGGACGATGTGATACTTGTAAAGGCGAAGGAAGCATTACGATCGAAATGCAATTCATGGCCGATGTTGAATTGGAATGTGAAACTTGTAATGGTGATCGATTCAAAAAAGAAGTTTTAGAAGTTAAATTTCAAGACAAAAACATTTCCGAAATCTTGCAAATGACCGTAAATGATGCGATTGATTTTTTCTCACAACATAAAGAAGATAAAATAGTTGAGAAAATTCAACCTTTAAAGGATACAGGTTTGGGATATGTCAAATTGGGACAATCTTCCAATACTTTGTCTGGTGGAGAAGCACAAAGGATAAAATTGGCTTCATTTTTAAACAAAGGAAACACTCAAAAACACACTTTATTTATTTTTGACGAACCATCGACTGGTTTGCATTTTCATGACGTAAAAAAATTATTGAAAGCATTTCAGTCATTGATAGAAATCGGTCACACTGTTTTTGTCATCGAACATCATATCGATATTATAAAATCGGCTGATTGGGTAGTTGATATAGGTCCGGATGGAGGTAAAAAAGGTGGAAATATAGTTGCTACAGGAACACCCGAGCAAATCGCTGAAGAAGAAAATTCATATACTGGATATTTTCTAAAGGAAAAATTGAAAGTTAATACGGAGATTAATTAGAAATATCTCTTTTATCAACTTTTATAGAAATGAACTCTTTGATATTTGCATTGGGTTCAACTTTTACTGCGGATAGGAAATTTCCATATCCAGCGCCAGTGTCTAAATACCAAGCATTTGCCTTTTTGTCAAAAATGGGTTTATCGACTATGATATGTCCTAAAAACTGAGGTTTTCCTATGTTTTTCAAAGCTTTTCTATTGAACAACAAATCATAATCTTCTAAATCCTCGATTGGATAATTCGATTTTTTTGAAACCCCAGCATGTGAAACAAAGAAATTTTCATTTTCCCAAAAATGAGGTAGATTTTCTAACCAATTCAAAGTTTCTTTTTTATTCAATCCACGTTTCTCAAATTTCTTCAAACCTTTGTCTTCATAGGCAGCTTTGTATTTATCCAAAAACAAAACTTCATTGTTTCCTTTTAAAATCAATACTTTATCGTGAAATTCTTTTTGCAGATTGAACAAATACTGAAGAACTTTCATCGAATGTTTTCCTTTATTGACCAAATCTCCCAGAATAATTAATTGTTCTGAATCTTTGTTCCAATGTTGATTAAGAATGGTATCTAAGGTATAATAACAACCATGAATATCTCCGACGATCATATAGTTCATCAATCTTTTCTTTAAATTAAATTGAAAAAATCAAAAACCACATCCAATGAATTTATTGTTTCTTCTCAATTTCAGATTTTGATACACCAGAATTGGCTTTATTTTCAAGAATTGGATACTTTTTGAACATTTCAACTTGGAGCGAAGGATCCAATTCACGTGCTTTCTCAAAATTGGCTATTCCTTTCACTTCATTGCCCAAAAGGAAATAACAATTGCTCAATTGGTAATAAAGTTCTGCTCGATTGAAGTGATTCAAACCTATTTCTACACTTTCAATCGCTTTCGAATAATCGCCTATAGTGATCAAAACCTCACTCAATCCCAACCAATTGTAGAAATTATTCGGTTCTAATTCAACCAATCGATAATAATCCAAAACGGATTCTTCGAATTTCACCAATTGAATATGTAAATAAGCTCTTCTTTTCCAATAATCGATGTTCAAAGGATCTAATTCCAATGCACGATTCAGATAATAAAGCGCTTCTTCGTAGTTGCCGATATCCTCATATAAATCGGAGGTTTCCACCCAAGCTTGATCCAATTGCGGATCTTCATGTATAGATTGATGGAAAGCCTTCAAAGCTTTGAAAGGTTTGCCTAATTTCAGATAGCATTTTCCGATTTTCATATAAGTAAATGCAGCTGAATCATCTAAACTTAAGGTTTCTTCATAAACTTCGATGGCTCTTTCATAATCCTCTAATTTCTCTAAACTATTGGCTTTTTGAGTGTAAGCCATGATGCTGTTTGGATTGATGATAGTTGCATAATCAAAAGCTCTGTGTGCATTGTCATAGTCTTTGATTTGAGTATATAAAAGACCTAATTGTGACCAAGCATCTTCCGAATACGGTCTCAAATCAATGTATTGCAACAAGAAATCAATGGCTTCTTTGGTCAAATGCAAATCCTCAAAACATTGTAAGCATGAGAAAAATGCAAAATCATCGTCCAAATCCAATTCCAAAGCTTTTTTAAAGCTTAGTAAAGCCTTCGAAATTTCGTTTAGATTTATGTATTCATTTCCAATACAATTGTATAAATATTCTTGATCTTCTTCGAATTCTAAAGCTTTTTCATAGAATTTTATCGCTCGTTTCGGCTGATCCTTCATCGACCAAAAACGCGCCACACAGATCAAATAATCCATATCATTTTGAGCGACATCCTTTAAATCTTTGATCAAAAAGGAAGCTGCTTGTAAATTTTCTATCCCAATCAAATACTCTAATTTTTTTATTTCAATTTCAGTATTATTAGGATACATTTCCGCTGCATATTCTATCGCTTTCTTAGCATAAGACAGATCGCCCACATCAAAATAATAAGAAATAATTTCGCAATATTCTTCTGCATCGAAAAATAAAACTTCTCGATCTTCAAGCATTTGTTCAAAGCGATCAATTAACTCACTATTATTAAAAAATTGTTCTTCCACATCACGAATTTACGTATTTGTTGCTGATATCAAGACTTATTAAAAAACAGTTTTGCACAACAAATCAACATTAGTACAACTTAAAAGACTCTTACATCAACCAAAATCATAGATTATATAGAATCATTGATTAAAAAAAACCTCACAACTTTAATCAATTGCGAGGTTTCATTGATTTTTCATTGAGCCCAACTATCAATCTCTTCTCATTGCAATCATCACGAAATATAGCAATTGAGCCAACGAACCTATAGCTGCAACCAAATAAGTTCTCGCAGCCCATTTAAGTGCGTCTTTTGCGCCGTCATATTCGTTAGGCATCACCATATTTCTTTCCTTCAACCATGCCAAAGCACGATTACTCGCGTCATATTCAACTGGTAAAGTTACAAATGCAAAGACGGTTGTCACTGCAAACAATGCAATTCCTATCCATAAAACTATTGAAATCTCTGAAGTTGCATACAAAATCAAACCTCCCATCAACACCCATTGCAACAAATTGCTCGAAATACTTACAACAGGTACCATTTTGGAACGCATCTGTAACCAAGAATAACCTTTTGCATGCTGAACCGCATGACCACACTCGTGAGCAGCAACTGCAGCTGCAGCAGCATTTCGTTCATGATAAACTACTTCAGATAAATTTACTGTTTTGTTTATTGGATTATAATGATCGGTCAACTGACCTGGGGTTGAAATCACTTTCACATCATGTATTCCGTTGTCAGCCAACATTTTTTCTGCAATCTCCTTTCCACTCATACCATTGGCTAAATGTACTTTTGAATAATGACGGAATTTATTTTTTAACTGAGAACTAACAAACATACTCAGCAACATAGGTACTCCTACGACTATCAAATAAATTGGATCCATAGTTTATTTCTAATTATTTAATTTAAAATCTATTTCTAGATAATGTTCCTCACCCTCTATATCAAAAATTATTCCATCATTCCTTTTGTCAGTCATCGGCGACTCGAAATTTTGAATTATGCTTGAATTTAATATTAAAAACTCATCGATAAACACTTGATTTTTCATCATCTCATGTGATTTTATTCCATCGAAACGGTGATTTTTAAGAACAATTGATTTAATTTTATGTTCCGGCCTGATGTTTTTAATGACTAAAAAAACTTCGAAACCTCTTTCAGTGTCATTATATGACTTTAACTTATATTCAGCTGTCAATATTTCCGGTGTTTGGTTTTGAATGAATAAATTACAAGCCGAAAAAAAATTGAGTACAGCAATAAAACTTATAAAGTAGATAATTTTCATATCTTTAAATTTACAATTTTAATTAACAATGAAAACTAATTTATCAATTCTTGTCTTAATCTTTTCCATATGTTTTGGATTAACTTCATGTAATTCTGACGATGACAAACCAGCACCATCAATTTCGGTCAATGATTTTGTATGGAAATCTATGAACTTATGGTATTATTGGCAAGAAAATGTTCCAAATTTAGCCGATGATGCCTTTCAAACTGATGAAGCTTATCAGCAATTTATTTCGTCTCATCCAACCGATAATTTATTTTTCAATTTATTATACAGCTATGGAACAGTAGATCGGTTTTCGTGGATCGTTGAAAATTACCAAGAATTGGATCAACAATTCGCTGGAATCAATAAAAGTTTTGGGATGAAATATGGCTTGGTTTTATATGACAATCAGCAAATTTTCGGATATGTTCAATATGTAATTCCGAATTCTCCAGCGGATTTGGCAGGTTTAAAAAGAGGCGATATTTTCAACAGAATCAATGGCTCTCAAATCAACACATCGAATTATATTGATTTGTTGAATAACGAACAAGCTACATTTGGAATGGCTTATCTCGAAAACGGACAATTGCATCCACTCAATATAGAAGTTCAATTGAATAAAATAGAAGTTCAAGAAAATCCAGTTTACCTCACAAAAGTTTTTGAATATGGTTCACAAAAAATTGGTTATTTGGTGTACAATAATTTTAGAGCCAATTTCAATATTGAACTCAACAATGCGATTGGTGAATTGAAAAATCAGGGAATTACTGATTTAATTTTAGATTTGAGATACAATGGAGGTGGTTCGGTTCAAACAGCTACATATTTAGCAAGCATGATCACGGGTCAATTCGAAGATCAGAGTTTCACTAAACTTTTCTTTAATTCAAAAGCATCCAACAACAATTCAACTTACAATTTTGTCAAACAAGGAAAATCTTTTGATAATGATTTGAATCAAAATGGAGAATTTTTATTGAATCAATTGCAATTGAATCGACTTTATGTCATCACGAGTACAAGTACAGCTTCAGCGAGCGAAATGATCATTAGCTGCCTGAAACCATATATTTCAGTACAAATTATAGGTGGAAAAACCGTCGGCAAAACCGTAGGTTCTATCACTTTGTATGACAATCCAAATTCTTATTATACCAATAGTGATGGCGCAAATCCTACCCACACTTGGGCTTTACAACCCATCGTTTTCGAATACAAAAATTCATTGGATCAACCTTCGCCTTACAGCGGAATTGAACCTGATCAAAGCATAAGTGAAATTCAATATTTAGAAGACTTGCCAGAACTTGGCAATGTGGAAGAACCTTTGTTGGCACAAACTTTATCACAAATAGTTTCAAGCAGTGCCTTCAGAACTCAACCCAGCATTGGTTTATCGCTCTTTAAATGGTTCAAAGATTCGGAAAATTTAGAAAAATTTGGTCAAGAAATGTATTTAGACAAGGGGTTTGAAATTAATCCATAGTTTAGATTATATTTGCGCACTATATGGAAATTCAAGTAAAAGAAATACATACCAAAAAAGAACTCAAGGATTTTGTTAAGTTCCAAATGGACTTATACAAAGGCAATCCTTATTTTGTTCCCTCTCTCATCTCAGATGAAATTACAGCTTTGGATACTGAAACCAATCCGGCGTATCAGTCTGCTGATGCCAGATATTTTTTGGCTTATAAAAATGGTAAAATCGCAGGTCGAATTGCTGCAATTATCAATCATTATGAAGTCAATGAACAACAAATAAAAAAACTTAGGTTTGGCTATTTTGATGTGATTGATGATGTAGAAGTCAGTCGTGCTTTGTTCGAAACTTTAGAGAAAATCGGCAAGGAAAATCAATTGGAATTTATGGAAGGCCCAATGGGCGCCACTAACTTAGAAAAAGTTGGGATGCTTACCTATGGATTCGACAGAATAGCAACTGTGATTGGGCAATACAATTACGATTATTATCCAAAACATTTAAAACAACTCGGTTTTGAAAAAGAAAAGGAATGGTTAGAAATGTTTATTCACATGCCTGAATCGATTCCTGATAAAATTTTCAAGTTCGCTGATTTAGTAACTGAAAGGTATCAACTGAAATTGATACAATTGAAAACAAAAGCAGATCTGAAGCGATACATTAAACCTGTTTTTGATTTATTGGAAGAATCGCACAATGAATTGGAGAGTTTTGTACCAATTACTGATAAACAAAAAGAATTTTATGCCAATAAATATTCGCAAATCCTTTCGCCAGATTATATAAATGTGATTGAAGACAATGAAGGAAAGTTAATTTCATTTGCCATAGTAATGCCCTCGTTTGCAAAAGCACTTCAAAAAGCCAAAGGAAAATTGTTACCTTTTGGATGGTATCATCTATTGCAAGCTCAAAGGAAAAACGACACGGCCGAATTTGTTTTAATCGGTGTTCATCCAAGTTATCAACGAAAAGGAATTACTTCCATCATTTTCAGAGAAATGTACAGAACTTTTGTTGAAAATAATATCAAATATTTAGAAACCAATCCCGAATTGATCGAAAATCAAAGTGTTCAAGCTTTGTGGAAGGATTACAATCCGGAAACTCATAAAAGAAGAATGACTTTTAAGAAAAAATTCTAAGTATCACTCTTTTTTACGTCTTTCATAAATTGATTTTTCGATGGGATCTACACTTGTAAAACCAAAGAAAATACCGATCAAAACCAATAATAACACATATAAAACCAATCCCACTAAAAATCCAACGACGTAGTTTTTATAAAATCCTACCCCACAAAAAATAAAAAATCCAATGATATAGAAAACGAATGTTTTAACCTTCATACCTATTAATTTGCGTAAGTTCTACTTACTTTTTTAATTCCATCGACTTGTTTCAATTCCACAATAATTTTATCCAATTGACTTTTATTTTTAACTGAAACTGAAATTTTTCCTTCAAAGATACCGTCTTCTTCTGAGATATTTAAACTTCTAATGTGAACATGTAAGTTATCAGATATAATTTTTGTCACGTCGTTTATCAATCCCAATCTATCAATTCCATGAATATCGATAATCGCTCTATAAATTTGAGAAGTAGAATCTATCCATTTGGCTCTAATGATTCGATAAGCTTGGTTGGCTTGAAGTGCAACTGCATTTGGGCAATCCCGTTTGTGAACTCTAATTCCCTTTGAAACCGTAACAAAACCAAAGACTTTATCACCTGCAATCGGATTACAACATGAAGCCAATTCATAATCCAAACGCTCTTCATCAGGTCCAAATACCAAGGAATCATATTTAACTTCTTCTTTAACGGTTTGAACTCCAACTTTAGGTTTGGGTCTGAAGCGATTGATAAATCCAGTAATTCCAGATCTACTTTCAGCAAATTTCCTTAAATCACGGTTTTCAATTTCACCATTGGCAACTTTAAAGAATAAATCTTGACTATTTTTTAATTTAAAGAAATTCTGCATTGCATTGACAGTTGACTCATTCAAATCGACTTTTAAATGACGTAATTTTCGTTTGAGAATTTCTTTACCTTCAATGGATAATTTACGTTTTTCAGCATTTAAAGATGCTTTGATTTTAGAACGCGCTCTACTTGTAACTACAAAATCCAGCCAATCAGCTTTCGGTCGTTGATTCGGTGAAGTCAAAATTTCAACTTGATCTCCACTTTCTAATTGATGACTGAGCGGATATAATTTACCATTTACCTTTGCACCTAAACAAGTATTACCAATATTACTATGAATCGCATACGCAAAATCCAAGGATGAAGCTCCTTTCGGAAGAGAATACAAATCACCTTTGGGCGAAAAAACATAAATTTCCTTGGCATACAAATTAAATGTAAAGTTATCTATGAATTCAGCCGCATCTTGAGTTTCGTTGTTCTCCAACATTTCACGCACCTGACTGATCCATTCGTCAACTTTAGAATCTTCTACTTGATAATTTTCTTTGTATTTATAATGAGCTGCCACCCCTCTTTCGGCCAATTCATCCATTCGCTCCGAACGAATTTGAACTTCCACCCATCGTGCCATCGGTCCCATCACGGTGATGTGCAAAGCTTCATAACCAGTTGATTTCGGTTGAGAAATCCAATCTCTTAAACGCTTTGGATTGGGACGGAATATATCAGTAACTATCGAATAAATCTTCCAAGCCAAAAATTTCTCATTTCTAAGATCAGATCTGTAAATGATTCTAACAGCAAACTTATCATAGACTTCCTCGAAATTAATTTGCTGAGAACGCATTTTTTTATGAATCGAATAAACCGATTTTGAACGACCTTTGATTTCGAATTCTATTCCTTCTTCCTCCAAACGTTCGGTAAGTAATTTAGAAAAATCATCTATGTATTCTTCTCTTTCTTCCTTGGTTTCTTGAAGTTTTTTCTCTACTTCATAATATTCCTCAGGCTTGGTGTACTTTAAACTCAAATCATCCAATTCAGATTTTATGTTGTAAAGTCCCATTCGATGCGCCAAAGGAGCATAAATAAATATAGTTTCAGAAGCAATTTTGATCTGCTTGTCCTCTCTCATAGAATCCAGCGTTCGCATATTGTGCAAACGGTCAGCAATTTTGATCAAAATCACTCTTACATCTTCTGAAAGTGTGAGAAGTAATTTTTTGTAATTCTCTGATTGGATGGAAACTTCTTGTTTGTTTAATATGGAAATTTTGGTCAAACCATCGATGATACGGGCAATTTTTTCACCGAAAATCTCATTGATATCTTCCAAAGTATAATTCGTATCCTCCACCACATCATGCATCAATGCAGCAGCAATACTCGTTGCACCTAAACCGATTTCATTGGCAACTATATTTGCGACCTCAAGTGGATGAAATATAAATGGTTCGCCCGATTTTCTTCTTTGGTCTTTGTGTGCAACTACAGCCAAATCCAATGCCTTTCTTATCAACTTTTTATCCTCTTTGGTCAAAGTTTGATAAGTATTTTTGAGCATTTTCTTGTATCGACGAGTGATCTCTTGATTCTCCAGCTCAGCAGTATCTAAAACTTTTTTGTCTTCCATATTATTAAGTCAGTCAATTCATCAAAGATATCGACAAAATTTTATAAAATATCTAAAATTAAACTTGCAGGACGTCCTACAATTGCTTTCTCTTTATGAACTACAATCGGGCGCTCCATCAAACGCGGATGCTCAATCATAGCTTCTAAAATTTCATCATCGGACAAATCCTTTCCTTTGTAATTCTCTTTCCAAATTGCTTCTTTCTGACGAACCAATTCTATAGGCTCAATCGAAAGCTTTTGTATAATCTCTTGAATTTCAGCCATTGAAATTGGATTTTTGATGTATTCAATTGTTTCATATTTCAAACCCTTTTCATCAAGTAATTGCTTAGCTTCCCTACTTTTACTACAACGTGGATTGTGATATAATTTAAGCATTTTTTATTTATTTTTCCTTAAATTTATACAAAAATAAGATAGCTTGAAAAATTTCATTTACATATTAGGTTTTATCTTTATAATATTGAGTTGTTCTACACAAAATCAAGGTTCGAACATCGCTCAAGACATAACATTTGAACAAGATGAAGAGGAATATGACTTAATTGTTTCTGATCCTGATTATGAAATTTACTTAAAAACTATCGCTCAGCCGATGAATCACTATTCGGAGAGTTTTTATCGATCCAAAAATCAATTTTATGTGATCGAATGGAATTTAAGACACAACAATCCTTTGAGATACAATCCAAACATTTACACTTCTTATATTTCTTATGATCCTAACATTGAATACGGATTGAATTTCGAGTTTAAGCTCTATAATTTCTTCAAATTCGTTGAATGGAAATATAAAATTAGTTTAGATTTTTAATAGATATACCCTATCTTTGCAGCTATGTCAAATATAGAGAACGATAAAGATTTAGGTCAAAGAATCAAAGACTTACACACTTATTTAGAAATAGAAAAAAAGGAAATAGAGATTTTAAACGATGAAGAAAAAGCGGCTTCTCCTGGTTTTTGGGACAATCCTAAAGAAGCTGAAGAACATATGAAATCTCTTCGTTCTAAAAAGAAGTGGGTAGAAGAATATAACAATATAGTTGAGGCATATAACGACTATAAAGTTCTTGCGGAATTCAACGAAATGGGCGAAGGAAGCGAAGAAGATGTCAATCGACAATATGAGCTTACCTTGAAACTGCTCGAAGATATAGAGTTCAAAAATATGTTATCTGAAGAAGGTGACGATTTGAACGCTGTATTACAAATTACCGCTGGTGCTGGTGGAACTGAAAGTTGTGATTTTGCAAGTATGTTGCTCCGTATGTATATGATGTGGGCTGAGCACAATGGCTACAAAGTGAAAGAACTCAACTATCAAGAAGGTGATGTCGCTGGTGTAAAAACTGTGACTTTGGAAATCGATGGTGAATTTGCATTTGGTTATCTAAAAGGTGAAAATGGAGTTCATCGATTGGTTAGAATTTCACCGTTTGATAGTAGCGCTAAACGTCACACGAGTTTCGTTTCAGTTTATGTTTATCCTTTGGTGGATGATTCAATCGAAATTGAAATCAATCCAAGCGATATTGAATTACAAACTTCACGTTCTGGAGGAGCTGGTGGACAGCACGTCAACAAAGTTGAAACCAAAGTTCAATTGACACACAAACCTACAGGAATAGTTGTAGTATGTCAGGAAGGTAGATCACAGCTCGCAAACAGAGAAAGAGCAATGCAAATGTTGAAATCTGAACTTTATAAAATCGAACTCGAAAAACGACAAGAAGCAAGAAGTGAGATTGAAGCCAACAAAAAGAAAATCGAATGGGGTTCTCAGATTCGAAACTATGTAATGCATCCTTACCAAATGGTAAAAGATGTAAGAACTGGATACGAAACAAGCGATGTTCAATCGGTTTTGGATGGAGATATAGATGAATTTTTGAAAGCTTTCCTAATGCTTATGGGACAAAAAGAAGAAAGTATCTAAGCAATCCTTATATAGAAAGAAACCGTCTCTATTCAATGATAAGACGGTTTCTTTTTTTAATTTATTTTCTATTAATTTATTGTTGAGCAGTTTCTACCAATTGAGGGATTTGAATTTTGTCAATTAATTTCTCCCAATTCTCTAATTTCTTCAAACTCTTTTTTCGATAATCCTCAGTTTCAGATTTCATTTTATCGAAAATTCCTTTATAATAATCTACACCTTCCAACAAAGATGATTTGAAGTTTTCAAAATAGCGGGTTTGTCTTTTAGTCAATTGAGTTAAACTCTTATCTATTTCACCTTTCAAATGATCGACATACATTTCCAACTCATTCACAAACATATGTTCTCTATTCAATTGATTCAAAACATTTAATCTTCCATAAATATGATCAACCATTTGTTTCATGGTGAAAGTTCCTGAAAAATATGCCAAATTCGGACCCGGACAAATAGAAACAGCTTTGAGTTGTTTAGGTTTCGCAGCATTATTGACCAACAAAGAGGTAATCGCTAAACCTTCACACAAACATTCTTTTTCTAAAATTTTCTTTGAAGCTTTTTCAAATTCAATTGGATCGGTTACAGTTTCCTCCAACTGCTTAAGTTTCAAATTTTGATATTGTCTCGATGCTGTACAAATACTTTGCTCTGTGAATTCATTATCAAAAGTCAAAAACTTCTTTTTACAAGGACTTCCAGGTCTATTTTTTTCAATTCTTTCTTTTAACAATCGCTCTGCAGATGAATTTCTAAAGTTATTCAAAGGAACGCCTAAAGGTGAGGCTGTACTTAAATAATAATCCTCTTTTTTCGCATTTGCTAATTGTTGCAAAGTTTCTTCATCGACATTCGTCGCCTCAGGCACCAACAAGAAAGGACTTCCCCAACCTACTGAATCCAATTGATAGTATTCCAATAGGAATTTACTTTCTTCATAAGTTCCGATTCCTCCCTGAACATTGATTTTCATTTCAGGTATTTTATCGAAAGGTTTTCTACCTGAATTTTCAATGGCTTCATTACAAATTGCAAACAACTCATCGACCAATTCCTGCTTATTATTTTTAAATTCCTCTAAAATCGTTTCCAACAATTTTCCATCGGTCGCAAAAGCATGTCCACCACAATTCAAACCTGACTCAACTGTTACTTCGGATACCCAAATTCCTCTTTTGGCCAACATTTTACCTTGAATCAAAGCAGAGCGATAATCACTTACTTTTAGGATAACTTTCTTTTTCAAAACTCCATTTTCATCTGGAAAGAAATCATCGAATTGTTCAAAATAAGCAAACAATTTAGGATTCAGACCAGCGCTTAAAACCACTGAAGAATTGGTTAAATCACTCAAAGCATAACCTCTCAAACCGGCCATCGCATCATTGTAAATTTCATCCAAAGGATTTCCTTTGCGGTCATAATTTACCGTATCCACTTTGGTCATAATGTTGACATTGATTGCACCACAAACCATTGAATCTCTCAATTCCTCTTGCAAAAGAGTTTTTTTGGCTTCATCAGTTTCATCCAAGATTTGTTGAAATTTAATTTTCAAAGGCGAATCATCTGATAAAATCTCAAAATATTTATAAATATCCGATCCTTCTTCAAATGCTTGATTTTTGACGGCTTGAAACTTTTCATCGACCAATCGATTGATCAAATTCAAATAATCTGTAATTCTTCTCGCCCTATAATTTTCAGCATAATTGGAGATGGGCTCATATTCTAAATTCAGTGAATTGTAATAGTATTCGCGCATTTGTTCAATGATGATATCATCGACTATAGAAATTACTGAATCTATACCAAAAGGCGCCACTTTCAAGGGAGTGTCAATGGTAAAACCGATTCCCATAACAGGTATGTGAAATGAATGAACTTTTTGTGGAATCATAAATAAGTGTGTTGTTTAATTCATTTGAAACAAATATATACGTTAGCAAATGATATTCTTATCAATTTATTTATGATATATATTCCTTTTAATAAAAGTTTAACGTTATTCTGAATTGGTTTTTAGTGAAATTTAATTTTGGATGAAATCAGGAAATTCAAATGAACTAAAAATCAAGACTAATTTCAGCTTTAAAGAGGTATTATTGCAAACAAAAGTATTACAAAAGAAAAAAGTCAGTTAATCGACTTTCTGCAACTAACTGACTTTCAGAGTGATCGCGACAGGATTCGAACCTGTGACCGTCTGCTTAGAAGGCAGATGCTCTATCCAGCTGAGCTACGCGACCTTGTCAAAAAAAAAATCTCAAATCTGTTTCACAAATTTAATTGTTACTTGAAAATTTGAGATTTTAAGTCGGGGTGGCAGGATTCGAACCTGCGACCTCCTGGTCCCAAACCAGGCGCGATGACCGGACTACGCTACACCCCGAGTATTTCAAGTTGCGGAGAGACAGGGATTCGAACCCTGGCATCGGTTACCCGATGACAGATTAGCAATCTGCTCCATTACCACTCTGGCACCTCTCCTCTGCCTCATCTCACACGTTGTACTGTGAAATCGGATGCAAATATATATTCAACATTTGGTATACACAAACATTTAGATGATTATTTTTTTAATTTTTTCTTCAAATCCTTTTAACTATTTTTGTCTCAACAAACTATAAAAAATATTAATTTGAAAATTAATCAACTAATAAGCGCATTAGCCCTCATTTTGTTAGCTTCATGCGCCTCGCAACCACCAAAAGTTATACGTGAAGTCATTCGTGATACTATCGTCATCAATAAACAAACTGATAAATTGGAATCGACGCGAATGGCTAAGTTGGACAAATATAAAATGTCCACAAACTATTATCCTGCCATCGGACATGATGAAAGGGTTCGATTCATCATCTATCATTATACAGCACTCGACAACGAAACTTCTTTAAGAGTGCTTACTCAACAACAAGTGAGTTCTCATTATTTGATTCCTGATGATTATTCGGATTCCATTTATGTTTTGGTCGACGAAACTAAACGGGCTTGGCATTCCGGGTTGAGTTATTGGAAAGGCATCAACAACCTTAACTTCTCATCCATTGGAATTGAAATCGTGAATCCTGGATATACGGCGACTACCACTGAAAGTGGCGAAACATTCAGAGTTTTTGAAAATTTCTCTGAATATCAATACAACAAAATTGTTGCTTTGACCAAAGATCTAATCGAGCGTTATCAAATTGAACCAGTCAACATTTTAGCGCATTCGGACATAGCACCACAAAGAAAACACGATCCAGGTCCTAAATTTCCATGGAAAAGACTGTATGATGAACACGGCATAGGTGCTTGGTACGAAAATGTTCATTTCGATATGTTTTATCGACAATTTCCTTATGCAGAAACCCAAGAATTCTCTTTTATATTATCAGTTCAAAATGATTTGAATAAATATGGATATGAAATAGAAAAAACTGGTGAATGGGACGAACAAACCAAAAAAGTAATCACTGCTTTTCAATACCATTTCCGACCAGAGAGATATGATGGAATTATGGACGCAGAAACTTGGGCAATCCTTCAATCTTTGAATTTAAAATATAGAAACTAATATGCGTTACTTTTTAATAATTGCATTATTGCTCATCAATCTTGCTCCACTCCTATCTCAACAATTTGAAGAATTTACTTCTTATGAGATAAATTTGATTAAAAGTGGAAATGAAAACGATTTGATGCGTGTATATAATTTATCTTCAGCTGAAGATTCCATCATCCTAAAATCGACTTCCATTGAAATTTCACCTACTCATTTATTGACTCAACTATTGGCCAAAAGAATGCTAAAAACCGTTCAAAATCCTGAGCATTTGGGCGTTGGAATCGCTGCACCACAAGTCGGAATCAATAGAAGGATCATGGTTGTTCAGAGATTTGATAAAAAAGAAAATCCATTTGAAGTTTTCATCAATCCAATAATTACATGGGAATCTGAAATTATGCAGTTGGGTCCTGAAGGCGACTTATCATTTGATGAAAGAGGAAGTGTATTTAGAAATTATATCATAGCTGTTCAATATTATGATTTGAATGGAAATACCATCGATGAAATCATCGAAGGTTTTACAGCTGTAATATTTCAACACGAACGCGATCATCTGGACGGAATTTTATTGACCGACAGAATCAAATCACAAACAAATATTGACTTTATAGAATCCAAAAATAAAGCAACGCTTTATTTTAAAGCAAATTAATTTTACAATATAACTGTCAAAATTTACCTTGAGTTTCAATACATATTTAAATTGGCAAAACACTTCTGACAAACTGTCATTTAATTCTGCCAAAATTCTTTTTAAGGTCCTTGGCATAATGATTGACTATTGTAAGTCAAATTGAACTGATTTTAAATATTAAAAAACAACAAATAGAAATGAGTAAAATAATAGGAATTGACTTAGGTACAACAAACTCTTGCGTTTCTGTAATGGAAGGAAGTGATCCGACTGTTATTCCAAACGCAGAAGGAAAAAGAACTACACCTTCGATCGTTGCATTCGTAGAAGGTGGTGAGAGAAAAGTTGGAGATTCGGCCAAAAGACAGGCTGTTACTAATCCTAAAAAAACAATTTTCTCTATCAAAAGATTTATGGGAACTAAATTTTCCCAAGATGCTCAAGAAATCAATCACATTCCTTACAATATTGTAAAAGGTGAAAATGATACACCAAGAGTAGAAATCGATGGAAGAAACTATACGCCACAAGAGATTTCAGCTATGATTCTTCAGAAAATGAAAAAAACTGCTGAAGATTATTTGGGGCAAGAAGTTACACGTGCAGTAATTACTGTTCCGGCCTACTTCAACGACGCTCAACGTCAAGCTACCAAAGAAGCTGGTGAAATCGCTGGTTTAACAGTTGAAAGAATTATCAACGAACCAACTGCTGCTGCTTTGGCTTATGGTTTAGACAAAGCAACTGAAGATAAAAAAATTGCAGTTTATGACTTAGGAGGTGGTACATTTGATATTTCAATCTTGGAACTTGGTGATGGAGTTTTTGAAGTTTTATCGACAAATGGTGACACTCACTTAGGAGGTGATGATTTCGATAACGTGATCATTACTTGGTTGGCCGATGAATTTAAAAATGAAAAAGGAGTTGATTTAAGAAAAGATCCAATGGCTCTTCAACGTTTGAAAGAAGCTGCTGAAAAAGCTAAAATAGAATTATCTGCTTCTTCACAAACAGAAATCAACTTACCATATATTACCGCTACTCAAGCAGGCCCAGAGCACTTGGTAAAAACTTTGACCAGAGCTAAATTCGAGCAATTATCTGACGATTTAGTACGCAGATCTATGGAGCCTTGTAAAGCTGCTTTGAAAGATGCTGGATTATCTGCTTCTGATATCGATGAAGTAATTTTAGTAGGAGGTTCGACTCGTATCCCAAAAATTCAAGAGGAAGTAGAAAAATTCTTTGGAAAAGTTCCTTCAAAAGGTGTTAACCCAGACGAAGTTGTTGCTATCGGTGCAGCTATCCAAGGTGGAGTTCTGACAGGAGATGTAAAAGACGTATTGTTATTGGACGTTACTCCATTATCACTCGGAATCGAAACTTTAGGTGGAGTATTTACTAAATTGATCGAAGCAAATACTACCATTCCAACGAAGAAATCAGAGATTTTCTCTACTGCCGCAGACAATCAACCAGCGGTTACGCTAAGAGTTGGACAAGGTGAACGTTCGATGTTCAACGACAACAAGGAAATTGGTCGATTTGATTTGACTGACATTCCTCCAGCTCCGAGAGGTGTACCTCAAATTGAAGTTACATTTGACATTGATGCCAACGGTATCTTAAATGTTTCTGCAAAAGACAAAGGAACTGGTAAAGAACAATCGATCAAAATCGAAGCTTCTTCTGGTTTGAGCGAAGAAGACATCGAAAGAATGAAAAAAGAAGCACAAGAAAATGCTGCAAGAGATGCTGAAGCGAAAGAGAAAATTGATAAAATCAACGCTGCTGATGCATTGATCTTCCAAACAGAAAAACAATTGAAAGAATACGGCGATAAAATTCCTGCCGATAAAAAAGGTGCAATTGAAACTGCTTTAGAAGAATTGAAAACTGCTCATGCTTCACAAGAAGTTGCTCAAATCGACCCTGCAACTGAAAAGCTTAACGAAGCTTGGAATGCTGCTTCTCAAGAATTATACGCTGCAATGAACGAAGGAGGACAAGCTGGTCCAACTCCGAATGCAAATGCAGGTTCTGACTCAACCTCAGGCGATAGCGAGGTTGAAGATGTAGATTTCGAAGAAGTTAAATAATTCAATTATTTATAAATTATAAAAGAAGCCGTTTCAATTGAGACGGCTTCTTTTGTATGTAATTCTATTTTGATTAAATAATTAATCCAAAGCTGGTAAAATCTTTCCACTCACTTCTCCAAATCCTACTCTCTTACCATCCTTTTCACACCAACCTCTCATAATGATAGTATCGTTATCTTCAATGAAAGTACGCTCTGAACCATCTGATAATTTTATTGGCTTTGATCCGGACCAAGTTAATTCCAACATAGATCCGTAAGAATCCTCTGACTTACCACTTATAGTTCCACTTGCATACATATCTCCTACTTCCAAATTACAACCATTGACTGTATGATGAGCCAATTGCTGAGCCATGTTCCAATACATATATTTGAAGTTTGAATTACAAATCACATTCTCATCTCCACCTTCTGGTTGAAGTATAGTTTGCAATTGAATATCGAAATTCTTCTTTCCTTCATATTGTAAATAAGGTAAAACCTCCGGCTCTTGTTTTGGTCCTTCGACTCTAAAATCTTCCAAAGCTTCTAAAGTTACAATCCATGGAGAAATTGATGATCCAAAATTCTTCGCCAAAAATGGCCCTAATGGAACATATTCCCATCGCTGAATATCTCTTGCACTCCAATCGTTGAACAATACCAAACCAAAAATATGATCTTCAGCTTCAGCTGTTGAAATACTTTCACCTAAATCCGTGAAAGAATTCGTAATAAATGCCATTTCTAATTCAAAATCCAATCTTTTGCTCGGTCCAAAGGTCGGTTGATCAGCATCATTTGCTTTGGTTTGACCTTTTGGTCGGTACAAAGGAGTACCCGAAACTACAATAGAAGACGCTCTACCATGATAACCTACAGGTATGTGTTTCCAGTTCGGCAAAAGTGCATTGTCTGGATCACGGAACATTTTACCCACATTGGTCGCATGCTCTATACTACTATAAAAATCTGTATAATTAGGAATGTGAACTGGCAATTGCATATAAGCTTGATCAATTGGATACAATGCTAATTCTAAAGTTTCCTTGTCTTTGGAAAGCTCTGAATCCTCCAACAACAACTTTTGTAAATGTTCACGCATGGGAACTGTATAAGCCTTACCCAATGAAATGAAGTCGTTCAAAGCAAATGCCTCAAATACATTCTCCTCTAAATCAAATTGATCAAAATATCCTTTGTCGAACAATACTGCAAGATTGATAACAGTATCACCCACTCGAGTTACACAGGCAATTTCATCATCCTCAAAAACTGCAACTCCAAAAGGAATATTATAAATAGAAAAATCCGATTGCGAATCGTAAGAAATAAATGATTTCATATTAATATTTTAATGTTTTATGGAAACCAAAAATAAGAATAAATAGATTAATGAACGAATAAACCAAGTCTTATCCTCTCATTTAAATTTATTGCAAATTTCTCATCAATAAACTCTTTCATCAATCGAAATCATCAATCAAGGCTCATTACCATTCGATAGGCTTCTCTCCTATTGATTTCAAAAATTTATTGGTTTTAGAAAATGGTTTACTTCCATAAAATCCTCTATAAACCGAACGTGGTGATGGATGAACTGCTTTCAGCACTCGATGTCTCGATGCATCGATGATTCTACCTTTCTTTTGAGCATAACTTCCCCAAAGTATAAAAACCAAATTATCTTTATGATCTGACAATTTTTGAATCACTGCATCCGTGAACTTTTCCCAACCTCTATTTTGATGTTTTCCAGGTTCACCTTCTCTAACAGTCAGAGTTGAATTCAACATCAAAACACCTTGTTCTGCCCATCGCATCAAATTTCCACTTTTAGGAATTGGAACTCCTAAATCATCATTCAATTCTTTGAAAATATTCACTAAACTCGGTGGTTTTTTCACACCTTCCATTACTGAAAAACAAAGTCCATCGGCTTGATTTGGACCATGATAAGGATCTTGTCCCAAAATCACAACCTTAACATCATCAAAATGAGTAATTTCAAATGCAGCAAATATCAATTCCTTGGGTGGATAAACTGTATATTTTTCATATTCAGCATCGACAAACTCCAACAAATTCATGAAATATCCCTTCGCAAATTCATCCTCCAATATCTCATTCCAAGAGTTTTCTTTGTTTACTTTCATAATATTATTTTAAGTTGTCAAATATAGATTATTTTTGTAGCAATGCAGTTATCAAGACAGACTTTAGAAGATTTAGAATTTCCAGAAATTTTGGAAAACATTGCGACTTTTTCATTCAATGAAAAAACCGCTCAACTGATTCGTGAACTTCAGCCTTATGAAGACCATGAATTGTTGATCAAAGATTTAAAAACAACCAATGAATACCTTTCGAGTTTCGAAAGCGAAAATAGAATTCCATTTTCTGAATTCTATTATATGAGTGATTTTCTTCCGCGATTGAACATTGAAAATTACTATTTAGATGTCGAGCAATTTTTTCAAATCAAATCCAATGCTCTTCAAATCAAAGAAATCACGAAGTTCTTTGCTAAATTCGAAGAATATTTTCCAGAATTACAGAAAATTGTTTCCAAAATCATTTATGAAAATGAAATCGTTAAGGAAATCGATAATGTTTTCAATAAACATGGAGAAATCAAAAATTCAGCGAGTAAGGAATTGGCAGAAATTCGAAGGAAAATTAAAAATATAACAGTGAAAATTGCTGATTTATTCAAAAAAGCAATTGCACAAAATTCAGAATATCTCGATGATATCAAAGAAACTGTAGTTGACAACAAAAGAGTTTTGGCTGTCAATTCAGGAGTGAGAAAAAGAGTCAAAGGAAGACTTTTAGGAACTTCAAAAACTGGTTCGATTTCATTTATTGAACCTCAAAGTGTCTATCAATCCAATCGCGAATTAGAAGAATTGATCGACGAAGAAGCCAAAGAAATCATCAAAATTCTAAGAAATCTTACCGCAATTATTGCTGTGCACAAAGAAACTTTGGAAACTTATGAAGATCTACTTGAATATTTAGATTTCACTCAAGCCAAAGCTCGTTTTGCACAAAAAATAAATGCTGTTTTACCCAACATTCAATCTGATAAAAAATTAAATTTAATCGATGCTTATCATCCGATATTATATTTAAAGAATTCAGAAAAAAAATTAGAAACCATTCCTCAAACCTTATCGATGAATGATGAACAACGCATCATCATCATTTCTGGACCAAATGCAGGTGGAAAAAGCATCACGCTGAAAACCATAGGTTTGAATCAACTCATGATTCAAAGTGGAATTTTAATTCCGATACATCCAAAATCTGAAATTGGATTTTTCAATAAAATCTTCACTGACATAGGTGATAACCAGTCCATTGACAATCAATTGAGCACTTACAGTTATCGTTTGAAACAAATGTCGTTTTTCATTCGAAATGTCGATGAGAACACACTTTTATTGGTCGATGAATTTGGAACGGGTTCAGATCCAGAATTGGGAGGTGCATTGGCTGAAGTATTTTTTGAAGAATTTTATGAGAGAAATGCTTATGGAATTTTCACCACACATTATTCAAACATAAAAGTCGCCGCAGAGGAATTGCCACATGCCATCAATGCAAGTATGTTATTTGACGAAAAAACATTGAGTCCACTTTATAAATTAGAACTCGGTCAAGCGGGAAGTTCATTTACGTTTGAAGTAGCAGAAAAAAACAAAATTCCCTATCGATTGATCAATCGAGCAAAGAAAAAGGTTGAAAAGGACAAAGTTCGTTTGGACAAAACCATACTTAAATTACAACAAGAAAAATTTGAAATTCAGAAAACAAAAGATCAAGTCAAAGAGTTGCAACAAAGTTCAGTTGAACAAAATAAAGAGTTGGAACAAACTCAAGAGAAAATCCAAGAAAAGTTGGTTGAATTCCAACAATTGTATGACAACGAATTGAAAGATTTAAGAACTGGAAAAAGGGTGAACGAATGGGCGGATGAATATTTAAAAACAAAGAATAAGAAAAAATTGATCAACAACTTTTTGAAATGGGTAGAAATCGAAAATTCAAAGAAAACAAAACTCAATAAAATTGAAGAAAAGAAGAAAAAAATCACCCAAAGAAAAGTTCAAAGTGAATTGAAGAAAAATAAAGAAAATATAGAAAAAGTTCAAGAAGAAATCAAAGAGAAAAAAGAAAAGGAAGTTAAAAAATCAATAGAAAAATTAAAAGTTGGTGATCGAGTAAAAATGAAAGACAGCAACAGCATTGGAACCATAGAAAAAATTCAAAACAAAACTGTTACAATTAATTATGGCCAATTTCTGGCGAAAATTTCTATATTTGATATTCATAAAGTTTAAATAAAGGGTATTTATGAGAAATAAAATTTTACTAAGTGCTATTTTGGTAAGCACATTTGCTTTTTCGCAAGAGAAAGTAAACAAAGAAGAACTGCAGAAAATAGAAATAACAAATGCAGCGAAGTATCAACAAGACAAAGCTAGAGCGGCACAGCTACTAAAAGAGCACAAACTCCCTGAAGAAAGTGGTTTCCAAGGATTTGAAAATGGTACTCCAGTCATCTATTCTGTAAATAGTATGACTCAGATCAAATCTATGGATACTGATTTCATACATGATGGAACAGTTACTGGAGCTGCTGTTACAGGAGATGGAATGACCGTTTATATTTGGGATGGCGGTAAGGTAAGAACGACTCATACTGAGTTTGATGACAGAGCTATAAATGTTGAGACTACAGGAACAAATTCAGCTCACGCAACTGGCGTTGGAGGAGTTATCGTTTCGAGAGGTGCTAAAGAATCGGCCAAAGGAATTGCTCCTGATGCATTATTAAAAGCATTGAATTTCACTTCAGGTAGCACGACTGCAGAAATGTCCAATCAATCAGCTTTGGATGAAAATCAAGATTATATGATTTCAAACCACTCTTATGGATCGTTGACAGGTTGGAGTTTTAATTCAAGCAATGGAAGCTGGTATTGGTACGGTTATCCACATTTATCGGAAACTGAATCTGCATTGTTTGGAATGTACACAAACACTGATGCTGCTTACGATAACATTGCTTACAACGCACCACAGCACAGTATATTTAAATCTTCAGGAAACAATCGTGGAGAAGGGCCTGGTGAAATTGTCACTCACTTCGCATTTGCACCCAATGGAAGTTGGCAACAATTCTCAGGAGTAGAAAGACCTGATGATTGTGTGGCAAATGGAGGTTATGATTGTCTTACTTTTTCAGGATCTATGGGTAAGAACATCATACTCGTGGGAGCGGTAAGACCTATTCCTGGCAATCAGAGATACGATCATCCGAACGATGTTAGAATGACAAACTTCAGTGGTTTTGGTCCAACGGACGATGGGAGAATTAAACCTGACTTAGTTGCAATTGGGCAAGCGGTAGATGCGCCAACCAACAACTCTGACAATTCATATACAAATTGGAACGGAACTTCTTTTTCTACACCAGCTGCAGCTGGAGTTGGGGTTTTGTTGCAACAAATCAAAAACGAATTTGATGGTGGATATTTAAGATCGGATATGATGAAAGCTTTACTGATCAACACTGCCAACGAATCGGGAACTGATCTTGGACCTGATTATCGATTTGGATATGGATTGATCAACGCAATGAAAGCTGCTGAAACCATTATTAATTCTAACAACGATAGCTATACAACTATAGAAACCCTAAACAACAACAGTGAATTTGAAATCACTTTTAAAGCTTTAGGCGATGAACCTATAAAAGCAACAATCGCTTGGTTAGATCCAGCAGGAACCCCAAATCCCACACTTTCATTGAATAACAGAACTCCTATGTTGGTCAACGACTTGGACTTCAGAATCACCGAAGGTGGAACTACATATTACCCTTGGAAACTCGATCCTGAAAATCCTGCAGAAGCAGCAACCCAAGAAGACAATAGCGTTGATAATGTTGAGCAAATTTTCATTGAAAACCCTATAGCTGGAGCAACTTATACTTTCAAAGTCACTCATAAAGGGAATTTAGTAAATGGTCAACAAGTTTTTGCTTTGGTGATCAATGGAGTTGAGTCTAATTTAGGTGTTAATGAAGTTAACTTAGAGGAAAAAATATCAATTTATCCAAATCCTGTAAAAGATGTTTTGAATATTCAATGGAATAAAGATTTGAACAATGTTCAAATTAGAATTTTTGATGCAATGGGCAATGTGGTTCATTTCAACAAATTAAATTCTTTCAATTCCAACGAATCAATCAATGTCAATCATTTACCAACTGGAGTTTATTTGGTACACATCAAATCAGATGAAGGAACAATCACCAAAAAGATTATCAAAAAGTAAAGGATTAATTCATAAACTAAAAAGCTGCCAAAGTTTGGCAGCTTTTTTTATGGGGTGAATTGCTCAAAATATTTTGATATTGAATTTATAGGTAATTTTTACTTTTTATTTTTTCTCAATGACTGTTTAATCAAACTCATGATGTATTCTAAATCTTCGTCGGTATTTATAGCTATTTCATAATCTCCATTTCCCCAATGCCCCGTGGAAGAAACATCTCTGCAAATTCCCTTGGGATCATTTAACTCACCTTTTAATAAATTTATCCAAATTTTTAGTTGACTTCGTTGTATATGTACATCAACAACATTGGTTGAAGCAACAAAAGCTATGTATAGTTTTTTTGGTTTTAGCTCTAAATCTCCAAGATTTAAAATTGCTAATTTTAGTTGTTCATACAATTCTTTTATTTCTTCTGAGCCTTTATCTATATGCTCTTGTTCTGTATAAACTTTAATTTCTTTTGAAACTTTTTCTATAGTTGTATCCTCTCTACTGATGGTTTTCACACTTTCTTGAGCACCCGAAGTTTGAATTTGATGATAACTTAGCGTCTGATTATTGTATCTTTTGACTTCCCATAATTCAATAGGCAGATCTTTAAAATTAATTGCCTCTTTTTGATAAGTTGTAAAACTTGGAGAAACAAAAACCACACGAGATTGTGACCAATCAACATCACTTCGCTTTAAGGTATTTTTCTTATTCTCATTATATTCAAGAATGAAATCAGCTTTATTGTTAAGCATCAATGATAAATACGCATAACCTTGATCTATAACGCTAAAATTTTTATCTCGCTTATATTCTATAATCACAAAGCTTGAAGTTTCATTATCAAAAGCCAATGTATCTAACCGAAAATTATTAATTGAAAACTCTGAACGTACAAAGTCAAGGTTAAAAATAGTTGTTATATTTTGTTCTGTTATATTTTGAATTTCTTTTTCAAGTCTAAAAGGAAATTCTTTAATTGTTTCGAGTTTATTTGTTTTATCTAAACTAAAAAGTTTCATTATATACTTTTTCTTATTCTCACACAAATTAGCTTTTAAATCCTATTTTAACAAATAAGAGGTTTAGACGAAATCATTATTATATTTATAATTAGGGAAATTTTATATTAAATACTTCTATTTGAACATTTTCTAAATGAATTTCATAATTAAAAACCCCATTACCACAGCCAAAATCCCTACGACAACACTTGCTAAAATATAAAACAATGCGGTTGTATAATTTTGGTTTTGAATTAAAGTGAAATTTTCAATTGCAAAAGCTGAGAAGGTGGTATATCCTCCACAAAAACCTGTGACAAATAAAAGTTTCATGTTTTGATTGAATTGAAAATTTTGCGTAAATATTCCCATGAATAACCCAATCAACAAACAGCCCAATACATTGACTGTAAATGTTGCCATTGGAAAAACTCCAAAGTTATATTTTACCGTCCATATGCTTATCAAATAGCGTAGGATACTTCCCATTCCACCACCTAAACCGACGAGTAATATTGACTTTAACATTTCGAAATCTGAATTGAATGAAGCATTATTTGTAATTGTTGAATTTTACCATCAGGTGCAAAATAACATTTAAAAATGAGTAGCAAAAATATAGTTTATTGTAGTTTTTAAGGAAAATAAATGTTAGAATGATTCGCGTGAGGGATAGAGCGAACTAGCCCACAGCGCAGTGAAACGGAGCGAGGACTAGTCGTGAAAGCCCGACCGGCCGTTAGGACGGGCACGCCCAAAAATTGATCAACAATTATATTGAGCCAACTTCAAATACCAAACATTTATAATTTATTTATTTACAAATTACCACTATATATTTTGCAATTCACACAACATAAAATGTTAAATAAAATCACAACATTAGTTTTATTGCTATATTTATAAATAATGTGTAAATCTTTTATTGCCTTGTAATCAAAAGTTTACATCAATTAAAATCGTTTAGTTATGGTGAATAATCAATTAAACACAGGAATTTTGTCCTGTATAGGAAATACGCCTTTAGTGCAACTTAAACGATTATTCAGTCCTACAACCCTTCAATTGTATGGTAAATTAGAGATGTTTAATCCCGGTGGAAGTATCAAAGATCGATCGGCTTATAATATCTTGAAAAATGCGATAGACAAAGGTTTTGTCAATGATGATACTACCATAATAGAATCTACTTCGGGCAATATGGGAATTGGTTTGGCGAGAATTTGTCATTTTTTTGGATTTAAGTTGATATTAGTAACAGATCCGCACATCAATGAAATGTGTTTAAAAATTCTAAAAGCTTTCAAGGCAAATATTATAATCGTTGATCAACACGATGGCAAGGGCGGATACCTAAATACGCGTTTGGAAAAAGTTCAAGAATTACTTTCAGAAATTCCCAATAGTTTTTGGCCCAATCAATACCACAACATGGATAATCCATTGGCTCATCAGAAAACATTTTATGAAATTGTTGAAAGTTTGGGACAAAATCCAGATTTCATTTTTGTTTCCACAAGTACCTGTGGGACTTTGCGCGGATTGGCCGATGCAATAGCAAAATATAAGGCTAAAACAAAAATTATAGCGGTCGATGCCAAAGGAAGTGTGATTTTTGGTGATGAACCTCAAAAAAGAATTATTCCTGGAATGGGCGCGAGTCGAAAATCTACTTTTATAAAATTGGAACAGGTTTTTCAAGTTGTACATATAACAGATAGAGAAACTGTAGAAGGTTGTCACAAATTATTAAACTCAGAAAGTATTCTTGGAGGAGGTTCTTCAGGAGCAATTGTAAAAGCAATGGAGAAAAAAATTCCAGAATTGCCTGAAGGTGCAACGCTCGTTGCTGTTTTCCCTGACAATGGAGAACGATACCTTCAAACGATTTATTCGGAAGAATGGGTCAATCAAAATTTTAAAAGTAATCAATGATTTGGAAAACTGAACATATCAATCCATCAGTGAAATCTTCACCATTAAAAGTTCAACAACTGATCCATCGAAACCTTGAATTAACTTCTACTCCAAGTCCAAGTTTTTCAATAGGTATTGTCGGTGGTGGTCCCAAAGGAATGTATGCTTTAGAGGAATTGATTCGTCAAATGAAAGATGAAAAACTCAATAATAATTTACGCGTGTATTGGTGGAACGAAACTATCAACTTTGGATCGGGTCCAAATTATCAAATCGATCAAGCTGATTTTCTTTTGATAAATTACTGCATAGGTCACGTCGATGCGTGGGATAAAACGAATGATATTGAAGAAAATCAATTGAATTTAATGGAATGGATTGAAAAAAATAAAATTATAGATAAAAAAGTACAGCCAACGGATTTTGCGTCACGAGCTTTGTTGGGTTATTATTTGCAAAACACTTTGCTTGAAATCATCTCTTCTAAACCCAATCATTTAGAAATTATACTTATTCCAGAAAAGGTTGAAAATGTACATATAATTTCACATAATCACTTGAAAGTAGAAACCATTGATCATGAATTCCAGGTCAATAATTTATTACTCGCGACGGGTCATTGCTACCAAAATACACCTTTGATTCAATCTAAAAACGATGAATTTTCCAATAAATATTTTAATTCTGCCTATCCTGTCACAAAGTTAAACTCCATTCCAACTCAAAGTAAAGTCGGAATTATCGGTTGGGGATTGACTTTTATTGATGTTGCATTGGCATTAACTGAAGGACGTGGTGGTACTTTTGATAAAGAAGGAAATTATATCTCAAGTGGTGAAGAACCTACTCTTCTACCCTTTTCAAGAAATCAATTACCTATCATGCCCCGTGGGCCTATTTATGGAGACACTACTTATCAACTCCACTTCATAAACGAACACTGGGTCCGATCTTTACAAGCTATCTCGAAAGACCGAAAGATAGATTTTAGTGAAGATATTTTGCCAACGCTGGAGCGTGAATTAAAGTTCGCTTTTTACAGCACTTTGCTACAAACACGTGATGAGATTAAAGTGGAAAGTTATATCCAAACATTAGCTGAAGAGGAAGTATTTTCGTACAAAAAATTATTATTTCCAAACATTCCTAAAGCATCAAATGTTCAAAACTCTTATATAAATTACTTGGCTGAATTGATTACTGAAGCTGAAAAAGGAGAACTGAAAAGTCCACTAATAGCTGCTGCAGCCGTTTGGCGTGAAGCATCTCCATTGATTTCAAAGTTATATGCAAGTGGTGGATTTACGGGTCAATCTCAAAATCATTTGGATAAAAAACTGTTTGGTGCCTTTTGTCGAACAAGTTATGGACCTCCGATTGAAAATATGAAAAAAATATTGGCTTTATTGAAAGCTGGAATCATCAAAACCTATTGGAAGGATGAAATTGAGTTAAATTATGATGAAATCGAAAAACATTTTATATTAAAAAATTCCAAACATCAAGAAGAGGTGGATTTTATAATTGATGCCCGAATTGCTCGACCAAAAATTCAACAAAACAATCAAGCATTTTATCAAAATTTACTCGAAAATCAAATTATCAAACCTTTTGATAATGAAGGATATCAACCTGGAAATATTGACATGGATCTTAAAGGGAAAATCATACATCCACAAAATATTCCTTTGTATTTATATGGCACCAATACCGAAGGTGTTTTATTGGATAACGATTCCTTGTCACGAAAGAAAAATAATTTAGCTCCGCTTTGGGTGGATGAAATTATTCATCAACTCAAATCTTTAAAGTAAAAGTCATTTCATTAAAATGAATCAAAATGAATAAAGAAAAACATAATAATCATATACCCTTGACTCCAATAGTTCACGATTGGGTAGAGAATTTATTGACTCAAACTGAAAATTTACAACAAGCTGTTGAACAATTTCAGTCACCATTGAATGTACATTGCCTAACACCCTTTCATGAAAACATTGACGCATATCGTAAAGTTTTGAACAAGCTCAATGTCAAACACAAAATATTCTTTGCACGAAAAGCCAATAAATGTATTGCTTTTCCTGTAGCTGCTGCAAAAGTAGGTCAAGGAGCCGATACAGCGAGTTATCGAGAACTAAAACAATGTCTGGATGCTGGAATTCATCCCGACGATCTAGTGTTGACAGGCGCTGTTAAGAATGAACGATTATTACGTTTAGCTGTAGAAAATGAAGTAACAATAGTTTTGGACAATGATGATGAATGGAGATTGCTCAAAGAAATCATTACCCAAAAGCAAAAGAAAGTTAACGTCAATATTCGTTTAGGTGGATTTCAATTTGAAGGAAAAACACTTCCCACTCGATTTGGATTTACTTTAGATGAAGCATTTGAATTCATTCAGCACTTACATAAACATGAAAATTTAGTTGAGTTTACAGGACTTCATTTTCATTTGAATGGCTATTCTGTAGAGCAAAGAGTTGCAGCTATTGAACAATCCATTCAATTAGTTGATCGTTTAAAAGCAGAAAAAATTAATACTCATTCATTAGACATCGGTGGTGGAATTTTAATGAACTACTTACAAGATGCTTCGGAATGGGAGAATTTCAACAAGGAATTAAAACGAGCGGTTTTGGGAGAGCGATCGGCAATCACGTATCAAAATGACCCTTTGGGAATCATTAAAATTGAAGATCGATTGTACGCTGAGCCTACAGTTTATCCATATTATAATGAGTTAAACAAAGAACAATTGCTAAAAAAAATTTTGACTTCGATTTCATCTATTTATCAGCAACCGATTTATGAATTATTGAATAAAAGGAATATTGAATTGCGTATGGAACCAGGTCGATCGTTATTAGATCAATGTGGTGTAACCGTAGCAAAAGTTGCTTTCAGAAGGAAAGATACAGAAGGGAATTTGCTAATTGGTTTAGAAATGAATCGTACGCAACTACGTAGTTCATCGGCCGATTTTTTATTAGATCCCATTCATCTTCCAAAAAATGTAAAAGAAGAGAGTGAGAAGACGTATGGCTATTTGGTAGGTGCTTATTGTTTGGAGCAGGAGTTTATTTTAAAACGCAAAATAGAATTCAATCAATTTCCAGAAGTGGGTGATTTAATTGTTATTCCTAATACTGCAGGTTATATGATGCACTTCTTCGAATCGGAAGCACATATGTTTGAGTTAGCAAATAATGTGATTTATGAGAATGGAAAGTTTGAATTGGAGAAATAATTGGTGAATTGAATTGCTCAATTTTAAACTTGGATTTTGGTGGAAATGGGATTACTTTTTCTGTGATAGGTATGGAAATGCTGTCTTATATTTACAGAATAAGGTTCTTCTTTTGGATGATTATTTTCGTTGTGGGAGGTGAGGTTTGGTTGGATGGGTTTTATGGTAGTGGTGAAAAGAGATCTTTTTTAACTATAAAATCATTTATGTAAAAATACCTAATAAACTTGTTTTTTTACACAGTTCATGTTGTGCGTTCGTTTGTTTAATCTGTTACCTCAATTTTAATTCCGTTGAATTCCGTTTGTAGATTTAAATTATAGTTTTAGTTAGATTCATAATATGGTTTCCATTTTTTTAAAACCAATACATTATCATCTTTCCATTTTACTATTTTATAACCATTTGGAATTATACCTTCTTTTAAATCAGTTAAATTCTTTTCATTTTTAATTACTGACCAAAAAACTCTTGAATAACCTAATCCTCCGTTATCAAACTGATATTCGTAATATTTATATTTTTTATCTGGCGAGATTGATTCGGCTAGAATGTTTATACTTGACTCATTAAGAGAATGTTCCGAATTAAAATTTTCTGAAATTTTATTTAATTCAGAATTAATTTTTACTGAAATTCCAACTATTAGAATTAGGATAATCGAGCTAATTATTATAATCCTTTTTTTCATTGAAATATATTTTCTATTCAAGTACGATTTTCCTCAAATGACGCACAACGTCAGTCCGTCTAAAAACCTTCGTTTTTTCTAATTACTGCTTAAACTTACTCATTTATTTTCGTTTTAAGCTATTTTAAGTACTCTATTTATAAAAACAGGTTTTTCTAAAATGAAAAACAAAATGTCATAAAACGCTTTAAAATGGCTTTTCAGAACTGAAAAATTAAAGGCAAGTATGCTTAGGTACTTTTTGAGCTCATTTTGGTTTAAAATATTGAAGATTCGGCGGAGATTGAATGCTATATATATTAGCCCCACATCGGCAGATGCTCGTTTTTTGGTTTTTTTGGTCATAATGTGATCAAATCCCCACTGTCTTTTTATAATTCCAAATGGATGTTCAACAATAGCTTGTCGTTGTTGATAAATCTCGTAATTTTCTTTTATCCGTTGCTTATTTTTATCAAGCAGATGTGCATAAATTAGCCTTTCAATCACTCTTCCTCTCTTGTTTTTGGCTCGAGTACATAAATCATAGACAGGACATGTTTTACAAGCGCTTGTTTTATATTGTTTCATCTTTATGGGAGCTTGGTCTTTTCTACCTTTCCGATTTCGATGTTTGTGGTACCATTTTCCGTTCGACTTTAGCGTGTTTCCTTCGGGACAAGTGTAAGTGTCATTTTCTTCGTCGTAGATAAATTCAGAGATGTTGTAAGCATGGTCTGGCGCCATAGAGGAGGATGGTAAGTCGGGAACGGCAACTAAAACGTCAACCTCTAATTTGTCTGCTGTTTCAAATTCTGAACCTGTGTGATAACCTTTGTCAAAAAGTGCTGTAAAATCATTATTACCCAAGACCTCCACTGCTTGTTCTAGCATACCGCCCATTGCTTTGGAATCGTTTTCATTGGTGATTTCATAGTTGATGGGAATGTTGTGTTTAGCATCTACGGTAGATTGCAAATTGTAGGCAACTTCCGTAATCATATTACGGACAATAAGCTGTCTGCTCTCTGGGTCTGAAGTAGAAATTTGTACTTCTCCTGATTCCTCCAATTGCTTTTCTAAATCGTGATATTTCTCTTTGTGCTTTAGATGTTTTTGTATCTTCTCTTTTGCTTTTTCTTTCTCTACTTTATCCCCATCTTCATCGGCAAGAATTGCATTATATTCGTTTAGTTTTGTTTCAATATAAGCTAAATGTCTATCTATTTTGGCTTGGTTGTAGTTTTTCTTTTTGGAATTCTGGGCTCTTAGGATGGTTCCATCACCGGCTAATAATTTCCCTCCGATTAATTCAAAATTCTTCGCCAATTCAACGGTTGCACGGAACACTTTTTTAATGGCATCGGGATTATCTCGTCTAAAATTTGAGATGGTGTTGTGGTCGGGAATAAGTCCGCGCATCAACCATTTTACTTCTAAATTGCGATTGCACTCTTTTTCAAGCTGACGTGAAGAACGTATGCGGTTCTGATAACCGTAGATGTAGAGCTT
>DEQC01000033.1:0-15045 GCA_002359055.1 Flavobacteriales bacterium UBA3376
GGAAAACCATCGGCCATATCAAATCTCATTTGATAGCCAAAAACACTTTTTGTCCCAGTACCCGTACGGTCTTCCTTCATTGAACCGTTTTCCATTACATGCTTTGCTAAATCCAAATATTGTCTCATTTCTTTAAAGTTTTACCATTGCAAACTTCCGAAATTTTTTGGACAATACTACATATGTTAGAATACATCGTCCGATTTATAATTTTAAAAATTTAACTTCCTATATTTGTCCAATGAAAAAACAAGAAAACGGAATTTTCGGATTGAGACCTGTGATGGAAGCCATTGAAGCAGGGAAAACCATCGATAAACTTTTTGTTCAAAAAGGCCTTCAAGGTGAAATTTTCTCTGAGCTAAGAAAACTCATCAGCGAATACGATATTTCCGTTCAATATGTACCTATCGAAAAACTCAATCGACTCACAAGGAAAAATCATCAAGGTGTATTTGCATTTATTTCTCCTATTGATTTTCATAAAATCGATAATCTTCTACCGATGATATATGAACAAGGCAAAAGTCCTTTTCTATTGATTTTGGATAGAATTAGCGATGTTAGAAATTTTGGTGCGATTGCTCGAACTGCAGAATGTGTAGGTGTAGATGCGATTATCATCCCTCAAAAAGGATCCGCTTCTATCAATGCCGACGCTGTCAAAACTTCCACAGGTGCTTTATACAACATTCCCGTTTGTAAAGAAAATAACCTAAAAAAAACCATTGAATTTCTACAAAACTCAGGCATTCAAATCGTCAGTGCAACAGAAAAAGCAGTGGATTTTGTCTATGATGCCGATTTTTCATTGCCAACAGCAATTGTTATGGGAAGTGAAGAAGACGGAATTTCTGATGACTTATTAAAAGCTTCTGACCATATTGTAAAACTACCAATGTTTGGAAAAACTTCTTCATTGAATGTTTCAGTTGCAAGTGGAGTTTTTTTGTATGAAGTTGTCAGACAAAGAGCAGAATTTTAAAAATTATTTGTAAATTCGTTGCGTGAAACAACAGTTAAAAATATTAACCTTCATTTTATCGGTAATGATTTTCATGTCACCGACCTTGGCTTTCACTTCGACTTTACAAGTTGAAGCGAGCTTAGAAAATATGGTTTGTTGCAAAGCGAACGATGTTGAAGATGAAGAGTTAAAAGATTGTTGCATGATGTCAGATCAAGAAGATGCAAATAGTTGTGAAGACAACAATTGTAATCCGAATACTTGTCATTTCGTTCAATCTTCTGTTTTTCATGTTTATTTCCCAAAAAACAATTCATTCGATCATTTAAATATAGATTTTATCGAAAAATCTAAATTCGATTTTTATCAATCTTTCATTATCAAAGACTTGGCTGACTCTACTTGGAAGCCTCCCAAATACATTTCTTAATCTTTCAAATCAAAAGAAACATAAAAATGTTTCTAACACTTATTGTTTAAGATAAAAGAATAGAAATGTATAAAAATATCATATTTATATTCTTGTCGCTTTTTTCAATCGGACTTATGGCGCAAGAAGTAAACAAAACACTTACAGTCAAAGGCAACTGTGGTATGTGTAAAGAACGTATCGAAACTGCCGTGAAAAAATTCCCAACTGCTAAAGGAAATTGGGAAGCATCGACTCAAACTCTAAATCTAACTTTCTCAGAAGATGCTACTTCTTTGGATGATATAGCCAAAGGAATTGCAGAAGCAGGTCATGACAACTCTTTATATTTGGCCGATCCAAAAACTTATGAAAATTTGCACTCATGCTGCTTGTATAGCCGAGAGGAAGCAATGATCGAAACGATCAAAGTAAGAGGAAATTGCTCGATGTGTAAAGCAAGCATCGAAAATGCCATCAGTGAAATTCCATCTGCCATTGGAAATTGGGACATTCACACCAAAATATTGACCGTAAAATACGATCCGAATCAAACCAATCTCAAAGCAATCATGAGAAATGTCGCTCAAAGTGGATATGACAACGAATTGTATTTGGCAGATGATAAAGATTATCAATCTCTGGCAACTTGCTGCCTCTATAACAGAGAAATTCCTTGGAATGAAATCGCTTATAGCGAAGGAACTCATGTGGATGAATCTCATGCGGGACACAATCACGACCAAAATGAATTGACCGAAGTTGAAGAATGGGAAGAAGAATGGGACGATTTCTTTGATGAAGAAGTTCAGTTGACAACAGCTACGATTACGGGAAGTGTTGCTGCTACAGCTATGGATAAAAACGCAGTTGGTTTGCAATTAAACATTTCTGACAGAGAATTGTTGAAAGCAGCTTGTTGTAATTTGTCCGAAAGCTTCGAAACCAATGCTACAGTTGATGTTTCCTATTCGAATGCCGTTTCAGGCACCAAAGAAATTAAAATGCTCGGTTTGGATCAAAAATATGTCTTAATTACTAAGGAACTTTTACCTGAGGTCAGAGGAATCAATTCAGCTTATGGAATGAATTTCATTCCAGGTCGATGGATAGAAAGCATTCAATTGGTCAAAGGAGCAGGATCTGTTACCAATGGCTATGAATCTATCGTTGGACACATCAACACCGAGTTGTATAAATCAGTTGATAAATCCAAAACCTCATTGAATTTTTATGGTGATATCAACACCCGTTGGGAAGGGAATTTCGTTCATAATGATCAACTCAACGATCGATGGACTCAGTCGGTTTTGTTGAGTGGAAATGCTGTTACAAGTAGGCAAGATCATAACGATGATGGATTTATGGATCATCCGGTTGGGCACGGAATCAATTTGAGCTATTTGCTGAATTTCAATGACTTAAACAACTCAGGCTTAGGAACTCATTTTGGTTTAAATTATGTAACTGACAATAGAATTGGAGGACAAATGGACTTCAAAGAAAAATACGACAAAGGCACGACCAATAATTATGGAATCGGAGTTGACATTCAACGCTTTCAATTTTGGAATAAAACAGGATTTGTTTTTCCTGGAAAACCTTATCAAAGCATCGGTTGGATGAATCAATTCACTTACCAAGAACAAGACAGTTATTTCGGTCTGAGAACTTATGACGCCAATCAGAAAACGTTTTATTCGAACTTAATTTTCGAAAGTATTCTTGGAAATACTGCTCATACATACAAAGTTGGTGCAAGTTTTTTATATGATCATTTCGATGAATTTTATAATCAAATCAATTATAAAAGAAATGAAACTGTTCCAGGTGCTTTTGCAGAATACACTTATTTGGGCGATAAATTAACAGCTGTAGTTGGTGCGAGAGTTGATTTTCACAATTTAGCTGGCACTCAATTTACTCCGAGATTAAATTTGAAATACGACCTTACACCTTCAACGATTTTGAGAGCTTCCGCAGGTCGTGGATTTAGAACTGCCAATATTTTTGCGGAAAGTCAATCATATTTCGCCTCCAATCGTCAAGTTCAAATCATAAATAACGACGGCGACATCTATGGGTTAAAGCCAGAAATCGCATGGAATTACGGCTTGAGTTTTCAACAAGAGTTTAGAGTTTTCAATAGACGAAGTACAATTGTAGCTGATTTCTTTAGAACAGATTTCCAAGATCAAGTTCTGATCGATTTAGACAGTTCTCCTCAGCATATTTTGTTTTATAACTTGGATGGAAAATCTTATGCCAACAGCTTCCAAATTCAATGGGATTTTGAACCTATAAGAAGATTGGAAACTCGATTAGCTTATAAATTTTATGATACCAAAGTCGAATATGAATCTGGCACAAAAGAACTTCCTTTCACACCGAAACATAGAGGTTTCTTAAATTTAGGATATTCGACTGTTCGTTCTGGCAATGGATCGCAATGGAGTTTTGACACGACTTTGCAATGGATTGGACAACAACGCCTGCCAGGTTCGATGAGCAATCCAACGGAATTTCAATGGAAAGAAAAGCCAAATGATTACTTTTTGTTGAGCGCACAAATCGCTAAAAGTTTCAATCGAAACCTAAGGGTTTATATAGGAGGAGATAATCTGTTGAGTTATACTCAAGATGATGCGATAGTCGATGCGCAAAATCCATTCAGCAATTATTTCGATGGCGGGATGCTGTATGCACCTGTGATGCCAGCAAATTTCTATATCGGAATTGATATCGATTTTTAATATTAACTACTTTATATCAAAACCGTTTCACTGACATGTGGAACGGTTTTTTTTATTGTTTTTACAATAAAATTAAGCTTAGTTTTTTGAATCCTTTTGAAAATTGTATTTTTGATTTAAATTCATTCGATATGAAATACACAACTATCATTGGAACTTTATTGATCGCAATAGGCTTTGTTGCATCTTTTGTTGCTAAAATTGATTTTTTAGAACTAATTGCTCAGCCCAACTTCGCTTTAGGATTGCTTTATGGTGGTGGACTTGGTATGTTGATCGGAGGTTTTGTTGGTTGGTTATATAAAAGAACAAATATTGAACAACCGAATCAAAAAGCTGAAAAGAAGTAATTGTCAATAATCATTGACTCAAACTCAAAAAACACTTTCTAAAACTTCAATCCAAGGCTCCCATTCATCCACTAAATTGGAATTATGGGTCAGAATGATCATTTCACCATTGACATTTTGAACAGCAGTTTTCAAACGATTCATTTCAAACTTTGCTTCTTCGACCGATAATTTCATATAATTTCTCAAAGTTACATCCATTGCACAAAACGGTCGAACTTTCAAAGTCGTCTTTTCATCATTTTCTAAATCATACCAATAAAAAGGCGTTGCTGTTCCTGCTCTGAAACCAGTTACATCAGCATAAGCCATGGTGTAATCTTCTTTGATTCCTTCTTCAATCAACCTTCTATAAGTAGTTGGTAAATTGAGTTTAATATAATGTTGACGCGACTTTTGAATGCGGCGATTGATGATTTTCGATAAACGATTGATTTCAAGTTTTAATTTATTGGGTTTTGCATTGGAAACATACGAAGGATGTATTCCTATTTCTGCCCAATTCGATATTTCTTTGATTTTTCTATGGAAATCTGAATTGTTCACTGGACAATTTTTATCAAATGCTGAATAATCGCCCATTAACCAAAAGAATATCATTTCTACATTGTGCTTTTCTTTCAAAGTTTTGAAATAATCATATGTATCGTACGGATCTTTCATTTTTCCTGAAATCACATCGCGTCGTTCAGAAAAGATTCTAAAATTCATTTGAATTACATCTCTGATATATCCACCATAAATTCTTTTAAATCCTTTGTGCTTATACTTCCAAGCTTGATCGATATCGACCGTAATTACCAGTTTAAATTCTCTTTTTTTAAATTCCAATAAAGGAAATTTACTTTTTAATTCGGATTGAAATTTCAAAATCCATTCATCGACAAAAGGAGTTTTGTACACTTTATCGATTCCGGAAATTCTCTGATGAGTATCCAATTCTTGTTGAAAATATTCTTCATACCTGCTCAACGCATAAAAACATTGACCCACAGGATGGAGTTCATCGAAATTAATTCCTTCGAAAATCCCTTGTTCAAACATGAATTCATCTGATTTTAGATGAAATTCATCTTTGATTTTTTCAGGTGCATAACTCAATTTGTAGTTATCCGAAGCTTCAAAAAATTGGATATTGCTCGTCAACTCAAAATTCAAACCTGAGAATTCTTTCAAAATAAATTCAAAGATGTATTGAATTCTTTGATTGATTTTTGGGGTATAAACTAATATTTTCTTCATGTAAATTTAAAATCACAACTCACCTTCATCGGCAAAGCTAAAATAAGATTTTTGCGTAACAATCAGATGATCCAACACATTTAAATCCAAAGTTTCCGCTGCTTTTTTTACTTTATGTGTAATTAGATAATCGGCTTTGCTCGGCTTTAAATTTCCTGAAGGATGATTATGTGCAAGTATAATTCCTGTAGCCATTTCTTCCAAAGCAATTTTCAAAATTATCCGCACATCCACTGCAGTTTGACTGATTCCACCTTTGCTGATTTGTTCTTTATGAATGACAAAGTTGGCTTGATTCAAAAACAAAACCCAGAATTCCTCCACCTGCAAATCGCCAATCAAACTTCTCAAAATCGTAAAAGCATCCACACTGCTTGTGATTTTAGGTTTTTCTTCGTGGGCTTGAGCTGCTCTTCTTCTTCCGATTTCCATAGCTGCAATTATGCTCACGGCTTTTGCTGTTCCTATGCCTTTGAATTTACATAAATCCTTGACAGAAAGTCGTGACAAATTGTGCCAATTATTGTTCACCGATTGCAAAACTCTTTTCGATAAATCAACGGCTGATTCTTCTCTCGAACCCGATCCCATAATGATAGCGAGCAATTCAGAATCGGATAAGGCTCGTTTTCCGTTCAATAATAACTTTTCTCTTGGACGATCATCTTCCGCCCAATTTTTAATCGATTTTTGTTGGTAGTCCATAGTTTTAGTAGATTTAGGTTTGGACTTTTAAAGTTATAAAAAATTCACTACATTATATAATTCAACTTTTTACAGTAAATTTGTAAATTATAATAAGAAATACATTAAATATGTCAATCACAAAAGAAAAAATAGATGAAATCGGCCTAAAACTGGTCGATACTTTAAAAACCATATATGACCCTGAAATCCCTGTGGATATTTATGAATTAGGGTTGATTTATGATGCATATGTCAATGAGGAAGGAGTTGTAAAAGTTCTAATGACTTTGACTACTCCTAATTGTCCTGTAGCTGAGACCATGCCTACTTGGGTGAAAGATGCTGTGCTACAAATCGATGGTGTAACTGATGCAGAAGTTGAATTGACTTTTGACCCACCATGGGACAGAGATATGATGAGTGAGGAAGCGAAATTCGAATTGGGCTTTTTATAAAAATTAATTTAAAATTAAAATAATGGATATTTTTCAAATTATCGATTCCTTATCATTCATCTTATACATCGTTGTATTTGTAGTGATATTAAGCGCTTTGGGACTTTTCTTCATCGTTAAACAACAGACAGCAGTCATCGTTGAACGTTTCGGAAGATTTCAAAGTGTACGTCGTGCGGGTTTTCAATTCAAAATTCCTTTGGTCGATCGAATCGCAGGGAAACTTTCATTGAAAGTTCAACAATTAGATGTTGTAGTTGAAACCAAAACCAAAGATGATGTTTTTGTGAAATTGAAAGTTTCAGTTCAATACATGGTTTTAAAATCCAAAATCTATGAGGCTTTCTATAAATTAGACAATCCTTATGCTCAAATCACTTCTTATGTTTTTGACGTGGTGAGAGCTGAAGTTCCTAAACTAAGATTGGATGATGTTTTTGAAAAGAAAGACGACATTGCTATTGCTGTTAAAAATGAACTGCAAGATGCCATGAACGAATATGGTTACGATATCATCAAAACTTTAGTTACAGATATCGATCCAGACGAACAAGTTAAGCATGCGATGAATAGAATTAATGCTTCTGAGCGTGAAAAAGTTGCCGCACAATACGAAGGTGATGCTCAAAGAATTCTAATCGTAGAAAAAGCAAGAGCTGAAGCCGAAAGTAAAAGACTTCAAGGTCAAGGTATAGCCGACCAAAGAAGAGAAATCGCTAAAGGTTTGTTAGAGTCTGTAGATGTCCTCAACAAAGTGGGAATCAACTCTCAAGAAGCTTCAGCTTTGATTGTTGTTACTCAACATTACGATACACTTCAATCCATAGGTGAGAATTCTGGAACAAAATTGATCATGCTTCCAAATTCCCCAAATGCTGCGAGCGAAATGCTAAATAATATGGTCGCTTCATTCTCCGCCGCCAATTTGATAGGTGAAGAAATGAAAGAACAAAACAAAAATAAATAAGATAAACTAAGGCAGCTTTCGAGCTGCCTTTTTTATTGTTTATTAGATAAATTGTAAATTTGTTCTGTATGAAATCTTTAGAGCAAATATTAGAATTCAGAAATATTCAACCCACAGCCATGCGTTTATTGGTTTTAAAAACTTTACAAAAAACCGATTATGCATTGAGTCTGTCTGAATTGGAAAATCATTTTGAACAAGCTGATAAAACAACGCTTTATCGAACACTTAAAACTTTCGAGAAAAACAAACTCGTACATAGTATAGACGATGGAAGTGGATCGATCAAATATGCACTTTGCGATTTAAATTGTGAATGTTTGCCCGAACAAGCACATGTGCATTTCCATTGCAACAAATGCGAACAAACTTTCTGTATGAAAGAATATGCGTTGCCCAAAGTTTCATTGCCAAAAAAATTCATAGCCGAAGAAATCAATTGGGTCATCAAAGGTCTTTGTGAAAAATGTAGTTAATTGTAAATCATCATTGCAAATTGGTTGCATCATTTACTTCATAAATTTGTATTCAATAAATGAATACTATGTCACAAACTTGTAACTGTTCTATAGATCATACAGATTCACATCACGACCATAACCACGGAAATTCATCTTCATTCCAAACATATATTCCAGCAATCATCAGTTTTTTGATGCTTTTGATGGGAATTTTGTCCGACCATTTCAAATCTCCCGAATTTTTTCAAAATGAATTCATAAGATTGCCTTGGTACACCATCGCTTACTTGATCGTTGGAATTCCAGTAATTATACAAGCTATTAAATTGCTCCTGAAATTAGATTTTTTCAATGAATTTTCATTGATGAGCATAGCTACTTTGGGCGCATTTATTTTAGGAGAATATCCCGAAGGTGTGAGCGTGATGTTATTTTATTCGATAGGTGAACTTTTTCAAAGTGCAGCTGTAAACAAAGCCAAAAACAACATCAAAACTCTATTGGATGTCCGTCCAAATTCTGCCACAGTTTTTAGACAAAATCAATGGAAAACCATCGCACCCGAAGAAGTGAAAATCGGAGAAATCATTCAAATCAAAGTAGGCGAAAAAGTTCCTTTGGATGGATTGATGTTATCAGAAAGTTCAAGTTTTGATACTTCTGCATTGACGGGCGAAAGTAAACCAAATACCCTTAGAAAAGGAGAAAATGTTTTGGCAGGAATGCTCAATTTGGACAAAGTAATTGAAATTGAAACGACTAAAAAATTCGAAGATAGCTCTTTGGCAAAGATCCTTGAATTGGTCCAAAATGCAAATTCACAAAAAGCAAAAACCGAATTATTCATCAGAAAATTCGCAAAGATTTACACACCTATAGTTTTCTTTTTGGCAGTGGCACTTACCTTTCTACCATTTTTCTTTGTAGAAAATTACGAATTCAACGATTGGTTTTATCGCGCCTTAGTTTTCTTAGTGATTTCGTGTCCATGTGCTTTGGTGATCTCAATTCCTTTAGGATATTTTGGAGGAATTGGTGCTTCTTCACGCAATGGTATTTTGTTCAAAGGATCAAATTACCTCGACCTGATGAGCAAAGTGAATACTATAGTTATGGATAAAACAGGTACGCTGACGCACGGAGTTTTTAAAGTTCAAAAAGTTCACAGCAACGAATTAGATACTAAAGAATTTTTGGATATCGTATCTGCTATCGAAAGTTATTCAACTCATCCCATCGCTCGAGCCATAGTTTCTCATCATTCGAGTAATTTATCCGCTGAAAAAGTTGAAGAAATTTCCGGTCACGGATTGAAAGGTGAAGTCAAAGGAAAAAGCGTTTTGGTTGGAAATGGAAAATTGTTGAAGAAATTCAATATTGATTATGATTCCAACATCGATCAAATCGTAGAAAGTATAGTCATCGTAGCCATCGACAACAAATATGCTGGTTATATAACGATAGCCGATGAAATCAAATCGGATGCTGCTCAAGCAATAGTTGAAATGAAAAAAAATGGAGTCAAACAAGCGATAATGTTGAGTGGTGACAAAGAAAGTATCGTTCAAAAAGTAGCTTCTACTTTGAAAATCGATAAAGCTTTCGGTGGATTGTTGCCCGAAGAAAAAGTTAAAAAAGTAGAAGAATTAAAAGCTGATTCCAACAACATTATTGCATTTGTGGGCGATGGAATCAACGATGCACCAGTTTTGGCAATGAGTGATATAGGCATCGCTATGGGTGGAATGGGAAGTGATTTGGCAATAGAAACTGCAGATGTTGTTATACAAACCGATCAACCATCAAAAATTCCAACGGCCATTAAAATCGGTAAAAAAACTAAGCAAATCGTTATTCAAAATATCTCACTTGCCTTTGGAGTGAAATTAATTGTATTGATTTTAGGTGCAGGAGGTTTGGCTACTATGTGGGAAGCCGTTTTCGCTGATGTTGGAGTTGCACTTTTAGCAATTTTAAACGCAATAAGAATTCAGCAAATGAAATTTTAAACTATATTTGAATCTAAAATTTTACATGAGATTCATTACACTTTTACTTTTATTACTTTCTTTTTCGGTTTATTCACAAGAATTCCACGAACAATTAGCCATTGAATCCTGCGAATGCGTTGCACAAATAGATCTCGAAAGTTTAACCTATGAACAAAGAGAAGTTCAACTGGGAGTTTGTCTTATAGTGAGTTTGGGAAAATTTAGTAAAGAACTCGAAAACACCTACGGAAAAACTTTCATTGATTTTGACGAAAAAGAGCAAATACTTTTATTTGAAAAAGTTGGCTTTAAAATGTGGGAAATTTGTCCAGTTAACATGATGAATTTTTCTGATGACTTTGCTTTTCATGATTCAGAAGATTTTCCAAGTGTTGAATTTGGAAAAATTTCAACCATCCAACAAAATCAATTCAACACCGTCGTATTGAGGTTAGGCGACGGATCTTTGAACAATTTTTTATGGTTATGGGATTTCGAAGGATCTGATATTTTGATTGAAAAAGAATATGTTGACAAATGGATCAATATTTTTTATATCGAAGCGCCTATGTACAATCCTGAAACTTCATCTTATGTCAACTATAAAATCATTGACAAGATAGAATTGGGCGAATGATCGATCAAAGTTTACTTACTCTATTTAAATTTTTATAAGTTTAATTCAATAAGTTTCAACTTCACTTGATTCTTGTTTAAATTTGCATTCATTCACACTTAAATTATACAAAAATGAAAATTTGGGACAAAGGTTTCTCAGTAGATGATAAAATCGAAAAATTCACTGTTGGAAAAGACCGTATTTTAGATGTTTATCTCGCAAAATATGACGCTATCGCTTCCAAAGCTCAAGCCAATATGTTGGCAAAAGTTGGAATCATCACAGAAGAAGACAACACAAAATTGCAAAAAGCTTTGGATGAAATCATCGCTCGTTGCGAAAAAGGCGAGTTTTTTATCGATGAAAACTACGAAGATGTTCATTCTAAAATCGAAGCTGAGTTAATTGAAAAAACGGGTGATGCAGGAAAAATGATTCACACGGCTCGTTCGAGAAATGACCAAGTTTTAGTCGCTATTCAATTATTTTTAAAGGAATATCTAAGCGAAACAAAATCAAAAGTTCTAAAACTGATCGATATAATGATCGAAAAGGCTGAAATTCACAAAGGTGATTTGATGCCCGGATATACTCATTTCCAAGCAGCTATGCCAAGTAGTTTCGGGATGTGGTTCTCTGCTTATGCTGAGAATTTATTGTCCGATTTGTACTTTTTAGATGCAGCTTACAAAGTAGCCGACCAAAATCCTTTGGGCTCAGGTGCTGGATTTGGAACTAGTTTTCCTATCGACCGAAAAGCGACGACTCAAGAATTAGGTTTTTCTGAAATGGCCGTTAGTTCAGTCGGTGCTCAAATGCTCAGAGGAAAAACAGAAAAGTCAACTGCTGTTGCTATTTCAATGATTTCAGCAACGCTTTCTAAACTTTCTTACGATTTGGTGATGTATAACAGTCAAGACATGGGGTTTGTTGAGTTGCCAAAAGAAATGACCACTGGCTCATCGATTATGCCACATAAGAAAAATCCAGATGTATTTGAATTGACTCGAGCACATTGCAACCGTTTGCAAGCCTTGCCGAACGACATAACGATGACTATCAATAATTTACCGAGCGGATACCATAGAGATTTTCAAATTTTAAAAGAATTTTTATTTGAACCTATGGAACAATTCAACAATATCTTAGACATTTTGATATTTGCGATTCCTCAGTTGAAAATCAAAACTGATTTCATGGATCAAAGCAAATATGATTCTATTTATACAGTCGAAAACATCAATCACTTATTACAAACAGGAACTTCTTTCCGCGATGCCTATAGAATTGTGGGAATTGAAGTCGATGAAGGAACTTATACACCTCACAAAGAATTTAAAACGACACATTTGGGAAGTATTCATAATTTAGGATTGGACGAAATCAAAGACAAAATCAATCGATATAAAAAATAAGTAGAAAGCCATCTGAAATAGATGGCTTTTTTCATTTCTATAAATTCTAAATCCTCCTACTGACAACAATCATAGGCTTTTATGATTAATAAAAGAATTTAAACTCTTTTATTTAAATTATTTAATGTAATTTTGTTTGTTCAATCAGTAGATATGTTTTCAAAAACTTGTGAATATGCGATACGAGCTTTGATTTTCATTGGGCAACAAACCCAAGATGGAAGTCGTATTGGCGTTAAAGCCATTGCTGAAGGCATAGATTCTCCACAATATTTCATTGCAAAAATCTTACAAGAACTCAGTAGAAAAGGTTTTGTACAATCGGTAAAAGGTCCAAGTGGTGGATTTTATCTTTCGGATGAAAATAAACAAATCCCACTTTCTAAAGTTGTCAAAGAAATCGATGGAGAAAAAATATTTACTGCTTGTGCGATGGGTTTAAAAGAATGTTCAGAAGAGCATCCTTGTCCATTGCATCATAAATTTGTTGATATCAATCACAATTGGATCAATGTTTTGAACAATTCAACTATCGAAGAATTGGTCGATAGTGTAAATGATAAAGTTGCTTTTTTAAAGAAATAATTAAAAAAATTTAACTACATTTAAGATAAAAAGGTCTTTTAATATTTATTATTAATTTTAAACATAAAACAGAAGAAAGATGGACATAAGAAATGAACAAATCGGAAGCATTGTCGCCAATGATTTTAGAACAGCTGCAATATTTAAAAAGTATGGAATCGACTTCTGCTGCAAAGGCGGAAGAACCATAGAGGAAGCCACTGAGAAAAAGGGTTTAGACAAAAATAAAATTTATCAAGACATAGAATCTTTGCCACAATCAAACGGAGGAGAAATTGACTTTACTTCATGGCCTTTGGATTTATTGTCAGATTATGTTGAGAAAACTCATCACAGATACATACGTGAGAAGTCGCCTATTTTACAGCAGTTTTTGGATAAATTATGCAAAGTTCACGGTGGTCGTCATCCTGAGTTATTTGAAATCAAGGAATTATTCGAAGAATCAGTAAAAGATTTAGGAGAGCATCTGGTCAAAGAAGAGCAAATATTATTTCCATTCATCAGAAAGATGGTTGAATCGAAAACAAACAATACTGATTTCGAGCAACCACATTTTGGAACGGTAGAAAATCCGGTGAATATGATGATGCATGAGCACACAGCAGAAGGTGAAAGATTTGAGAAAATTTCCGCTTTATCAGATGCTTATACACCGCCGGCAGATGCTTGCAACACTTATAGAGTAGCTTATCAAATGTTGGAGGATTTCGAAAATGATTTACATCGACATATACATTTAGAAAACAACATTTTGTTTCCAAAATCAATTGAAATGGAGAGGGAAATGGCTTCGGTTTAGTTGATAATTTAGCAATTTTTGAATTTCAGGATATGGAGCATTTGTATGCTCCATATTTTTTTGTTGACAATAAATCATTTTTTCGCAATAATATTAGCAAAAAACTAATATAAATAATAAATATTTATCTATTTCTTTATAATTAATCTAAATTATACAGCTATAATTAATATGAATGATAAAACTCTGAAAAGTATCTAATTAAGAGTTAAATTTGCGACACTTGAGAGAGAGAACCATTAAAAATACATTATTAAAATAAAAATAACACTATGGCATTTGACATTGACATGATTAAAGGCGTTTATGCGAGTATGAAAGAGCGAGTTGACAAAGCTCGTGAAGTAGTTGGACGTCCTTTGACCTATTCTGAAAAAATTCTTTACGCTCACTTATCAAATGGCTTAGCAACTGAGGCATATCAAAGAGGTGAATCTTATGTTGATTTTGCTCCTGATAGAGTTGCTATGCAAGATGCGACAGCACAGATGGCACTTTTGCAATTTATGCAAGCAGGAAAATCTAAAACAGCTGTTCCTTCGACTGTTCACTGTGACCACTTAATTCAAGCAAAAGTTGGTGCAGAGAAAGACTTACAAGAAGCAATTAACAAATCATCTGAAGTATTTAACTTTTTAGAATCTGTTTCTAACAAATATGGAATTGGTTTCTGGAAGCCAGGAGCTGGTATCATTCACCAAGTAGTTTTAGAAAACTACGCTTTCCCAGGTGGACTTATGATTGGAACTGACTCACATACACCGAATGCTGGTGGATTGGGTATGGTTGCAATTGGAGTTGGTGGTGCTGATGCAGTTGACGTAATGGCTGGAATGCCATGGGAACTAAAAATGCCAAAATTAATTGGTGTTAAGTTAACTGGAAAGTTGAACGGATGGTCTGCTCCTAAAGATGTTATTCTTGAAGTTGCAGGTCGTTTGACTGTAAAAGGTGGTACGGGTGCAATTGTAGAATATTTCGGTGAAGGTGCTGAGAATCTTTCTGCTACAGGTAAAGGTACAATTTGTAACATGGGTGCAGAAATCGGTGCTACTACTTCTATCTTTGCTTATGATGATGCTTCTGAGCGTTATTTAAGATCAACTGATAGAAATGATGTTGCTGATTTGGCCAATGAGTTAAGAGAATATTTGCGTTCTGACAAAGAGGTTTATGACAATCCAGCGGAATTCTATGATGAATTGATCGAAATCGATTTAAGCACATTGACTCCGAGATTGAACGGTCCATTCACGCCAGACTTGATGACTCCAGTTTCTGAAATGAAAGATGCTGCAGAAAGAAACGGATGGCCAGTAAAAGTTGATTGGGGATTGATCGG
>DEQC01000033.1:15122-20901 GCA_002359055.1 Flavobacteriales bacterium UBA3376
GAAAAAGGTTTATCTATTCAATCTGAATTAGGTATTAACCCAGGTTCTGAGCAAGTTAGATATACTGCTGACAGAGATGGAGTTTTAAAACCATTTGAAGATTTAAATGCAACTATATTTACCAATGCATGTGGACCATGTATCGGACAATGGGACAGAGAAGGTGCGGAAAAAGAAGAAAGAAACACCATCATCCATTCATTTAACCGAAACTTTAAAAAGCGTGCCGATGGTAATCCTAATACACACGCATTTGTAACATCGCCAGAAATGGTTATGGCAATTGCAATTTCAGGGCGATTGGACTTTAACCCAATTACCGACACATTGATCAACGATAAAGGTGAAGAAGTTAAATTAGATCCACCAACAGGTGACGAATTGCCAGAAGGAGGGTTCTCTTACGAAGACAATGGCTATCAAGCTCCTGTAGAAGATGGTTCTAAAGTTGAAGTAATAGTGGATCCAAATTCTGAGAGACTTCAATTATTAGAAAGTTTCCCAGCATGGGATGGTAAAAATATCACAGGTGCTAAATTATTGATCAAAGCTTATGGTAAATGTACAACTGATCACATTTCTATGGCAGGTCCATGGTTGCGTTATCGCGGGCATTTAGACAATATTTCAAACAACACTTTGACAGGTGCAATCAACGCTTTCAACCAACAAACCAACAGTATTAAAAATACTTTGAATGGTGAATATGGTCCAGTGCCAGAAGTTGCACGTGCGTACAAAGCTGCTGGAGTTCCTACTGTAGTTGTAGGTGACGAAAACTATGGAGAAGGTTCTTCAAGAGAACACGCAGCTATGCAACCAAGACATTTAGGTGTTGCAAGTGTTATCGTTCGTTCGTTTGCGAGAATTCACGAAACTAACTTAAAGAAACAAGGTGTTTTGGCTTTGACTTTTGCTAATAAAGAAGATTATGACAAGATCCAAGAAGATGATACTATTAACTTCATCGACTTGACTGAGTTTACACCTGGTAAACCTTTGACATTGGAACTTGTTCATGCTGATGGAAGCAAAGAAACCATACTTGCAAACCATACTTACAACCAAGCGCAAATCGAGTGGTTCAAAGCTGGTTCTGCATTGAACTTAATTAAACAACAAGAAAACTAATTCAATAGTTATAACACAATCCTTTAAAATCAAACCGTCTCGTTAGTTGTAACGAGACGGTTTTTATTTGGATAAAACTAATTTGTCCAAAATAAAAAACCGCCTCACACACGTGAGACGGTTAATTATACTTAGAAATTATTTACTTATTAAAAAACTAATCATTTAATTTCAAAACTGCTAAAAACGCTGATTGAGGAACTTCTACTCTACCAATTTGTCTCATCTTTTTCTTTCCTTCTTTCTGCTTTTCTAAAAGTTTACGTTTACGAGAAATATCCCCTCCATAACATTTTGCAGTTACATCTTTACGCAAAGCCTTTACAGTTTCTCGAGCGATGATTTTAGCTCCTATGGCTGCTTGAATGGGTATATCAAATTGCTGTCTTGGAATTAACTCTCTCAACTTTTCACACATTTTTTTTCCTATGCTGTACGCATTATCCGAGTGAATCAAAGCCGACAAAGCATCCACAGGTTCACCATGAATCAAAATATCGACTTTCACCAAATCTGAAGCTCTCATATCTAAAGGCTGATAATCAAAGGATGCATATCCTCTTGAGATCGATTTCAAACGGTCATAAAAGTCAAAAACAACTTCGGCCAAAGGCAATTCGAATATCAATTCAACTCTGTGTTGAGTCAAATAATGTTGATTGATAAGAATTCCTCTTTTTTCAATACACAAACTCATCACTTGACCAACATAATCGGATTTTGTAATGATAGAAGCGCGAATATACGGCTCTTCCACTCTATCCAATTCAGATGGATCCGGCAATTCCGATGGATTATTTACCAGAATCAACTTGTCGGGTGCGCCTGTTTTATAAGCATGATAAGAAACGTTTGGAACGGTTGTAATTACGTTCATGTCGAACTCACGCTCCAATCTTTCTTGAATAATTTCAAGATGCAACATTCCTAAGAATCCACAACGGAAACCAAATCCAAGAGCTGCTGAAGATTCTGCTTCATAAGTTAAAGAGGCATCATTCAAATTCAACTTTTCGATCGAATATCTCAAATCTTCATAATCATCGGTTTCCACTGGATAAATTCCAGCAAAAACCATTGGTTTCACCTCTTCAAATCCATCGATAGGTTTCTCAGCAGGATTTTCTACGGAAGTAATCGTATCACCAACTTTTACTTCACTTGCGACTTTTATTCCTGAAATTATATATCCTACATCACCTGTTTTGATGACATTTTTTTCTTGTTGTTTCAATTTCAAAGTTCCTACTTCATCAGCAAAATATTTTTTACCTGTCGCCATGAATTGAACCTCTTCTCCTTTATTGATTTGTCCATTGACAACTTTAAAGTAAGCTTCAATTCCTCTGAACGGATTGTAAACCGAATCAAAAATCAAGGCTTGAAGTGGCGCATCTGGATCTCCTTCAGGCGCTGGAACTCTTTCTATGATTTGATGTAGCAATTCTTCAACTCCCTCACCAGTTTTTCCACTAACTCTTAGAACATCTGAAGGATCACATCCCAAAAGATCCACGATATCATCGGTAACTTCTTCAGGATTGGCACTTGGCAAATCGATTTTATTTAGGATAGGAATAATTTCTAAATCATTTTCCAATGCTAAATATAAGTTTGAAATCGTTTGTGCTTGAATGCTTTGAGCCGCATCGACTATCAGCAAAGCTCCTTCACAAGCGGCAATAGATCGTGAAACTTCATAAGAGAAATCCACGTGTCCTGGGGTATCGATTAGATTTAAAATATATTTCTCTCCCTTGTATTCATATTCCATTTGAATCGCGTGGGATTTAATCGTGATACCTCTTTCGCGTTCTAAATCCATGCTATCAAGAGTTTGCTCTTGAAGCTCTCTGTCAGTAATCGTTTTAGTGATTTGTAATAATCTGTCTGCCAAGGTACTTTTACCGTGGTCAATATGAGCGATAATACAAAAATTACGAATGTTCTTCATTGATTTATATAAGATATACAAAATTAATCTAATTCACTCAGATTACCATATTTTAAGTAATCATTGTTGAGTCAATTACAAATTAACTTCATTAAAATTATTTTCACTGATTATAATAATTTCTGATGGAAATTAAAAAAATATTTTGCGCGACACGGATTGACTTTGTCTTACATTAACTTTACAGTACTTAATTTAACTATTCTAAAACTTATGTATTAGAAAGCTGCCTAGACCTATTTGAAATTTTCAGATAGGTCTTTTTTATTGTTTAATTTCAAAGTCATCTCTGTCTTCCAGAAATTTATATTTTTCTCTAAAATGTTGAACGGTTTCCATAGAAATTTCTGTTTGCAAAAGATATGGATTGGATTTCAAAAATTCTTGTTCTTCTCCTATCGGATTAAAAACTTTGGATTCTCCATTGTATTCCAATTTATACCCATCGATTCCCGTTCGATTGATACCAATTGTATAAGCTAAATTTTCAATCGCCCTTGATTTCAACATAGCTTTCCATTGTTCAATTCTAACTTTTGGCCAACTCGCTGGACAAATCATCACATCATAATCATCCGTATTTCTCAGCCAAACTGGAAATCTCAAATCATAACAGATGGTCAATCGAAATTTCCAACCTAAATATTCAGCAGTAACTATTTCATTGCCCGAGCTATAAACTTCTGTTTCCCTTCCATAGCCAAACAAATGTTTTTTATCGTAAACAAAAGTTTCATCGGGAGTTACAAAATACATTCGGTTAAAAAACTTTCCATTTTCTTTCACTGGAATACTTCCAACTATTGCACAATTGCCTTCTTTCGCCTTGGATTTCATCCATTCAAAAGTTTCACCAAATGGTTCTTCAGCCATTTCCATAGGATTCATAGAAAATCCAGTGGTAAACATTTCCGGCAAAAGGACGATATCGGATTGATGATTTTCTAAATTTTTATTTAAGAAATCGATATTAGCTTGAGGGTTTTCCCATTCAATATCGAATTCAACAAGACTTATTTTAAGTGATTTCTTCATTTTCTTCTGATTACCTTTTGATCTAATTTCTGATAGGTTGATTCCCAAATGAAATAATACCCTAAGATAGCAAAAAATAATCCTAACATACTTCCACCGATGGTATCGATGACAAAATGTTTTGACAAATAAACTCTTCCAATGGCTACCAATCCCATCAAAACACAAAACACAAATTGTAGAATTCTATTTTTGGTTTGCATACATAAATAGAAGAAAATAATCGTTGCCAAAATGGTATGTCCTGAAGGAAATGTATAAGGAATTTGAGATTCAACACCTTCGACCAATCTCAAAGGAACATTTTTTAATTCGAAATAATAAGTAGGTCGATGTCCATGAACGAAGAAATTTCTTTTGATCATTCGACCGGCAAAACTTGCCAATCCTCCTGTGAAAACCAAATATCCCAGATGTCTCCAAGATTTTTTGAAAATAATATACAATAACAGAGCGATGAGAACATATGTAGTCGCTAAATCAGTATAAAATCTGAAAAATCCGTCAGCTATTTTGTGGTGAAAATTATGGTTAAAGAACAAGTGAAGTTCTTCCTTCCCATAAAAAGCTATTGCAAATACACCCGTGAAATTAATCACAAAAAACATCAAAAAAAACGGCCACAACCACTTCAATAAATCTCTCTGTTGGTTCATCTTATATTTCGCAAATTTTCTGACTAGAAAGTCATGGGCAAAAATATAAAATTAATTATCAATTCGACTCGTTGTAAAGAGTATTGTTTTTATTTAAAAAATTAAATTGTAAATATTTGTAAGAATCCCTTGGTACAATTCGTATCCAGCGTTTATATTTCAAATACCATTTTTGTCGAATGCTCGGAATTCCTTTGACCAAATATGCCGCAAGAAATGGATGTACGTGCAATGAAATTTCACCAACCTCTTTTCCTTTGGTTTCTAAAATGCTTTTCAGAACTTGTTCTATTCTACCAATCAAAACGATAGGAGGTTCTACTTTTTCTCCTGGTGGATTTGGATTTTCTTCACTTGTGATAATATTCAGAACAGGTCTTACTCTTTGTCTTGTAATTTGAACCAAACCAAATCGACTCGGTGGAAGTATTTTATGTTTGGCTTTGTCTTTTTGCATTTCTTTTTTCAAATGCTCAAACAATTCTATTTTATGAGCATTTACTGTCATGTCTATAAAATCGACCACTATAATTCCTCCCATATCTCTCAACCTCAATTGTCGAGCGACTTCTGAAGCAGCTATTTTATTGACAGCAAGTGCAGATTCTTCTTGATTTTTTGTCGTTCTCGAAATATTTCCAGAGTTGACATCTATAACGTGTAGTGCTTCTGTATGTTCGATGACCAAATAAGCACCACGTGATTTGGGTATGGTAACGTTTTTCCCAAAGGAAAATTTAATTTGTCTTTCGATCCCTTCTTGTTCAAACAGAGGAATATTGGATTTGGTTACTGTTTTTACAATGTTTGCTTTTTCTGGAGCAATGACATTTAGATATTCTCTCATATCGTCTGCCAATTCCTCATCATCGACAGTAATTTTCACATATTCTTCATTGAAATTATCTCTTAAAATCGCTGAAGCTCTATCCATCTCGCTCAGCAATTTTGCTGGTGCTTTTCTTTTTTGAATATTTTTAAAAACCGTATGCCATTTATTGGT
>DEQC01000033.1:20972-33017 GCA_002359055.1 Flavobacteriales bacterium UBA3376
CCAAAACCTTCGGGTTTGATACTTTCTACCAAAGCAACCAAACGATCTCTTTCCGGTCTGGATTTAATTTTTTGTGAAATTGAAACTTTGTTGGAAAATGGAGTTAAAATCAAATATCGCCCAGCGATAGAAATTTCAGAAGTAATTCTTGGGCCTTTCGTTTGAATAGGTTCTTTAGTTATTTGAATCAGAATATTGTCTCCTGGATTTAAAACTTCTCCAATGGTACCATCTTTTTTGATTTGGGGTTCTTTTCTGAAAGACTTCAGATTTGAAGATTTAAACTTTCCATTGCTTACCAATTGAGTATAGGTCAACAACGACCTGACGTTGGGCCCTAAATCGTGGTAATGCAAAAAAGCATCTTTCGAATAACCTATATCGACAAATGCCGCATTTAAACTCGGTGCTAATTTTTTAACCTTTCCTAAATACATATCTCCAACTGCAAAGTTCAGATCGACCTCTTCTCTATGCAGTTCCATTAAACGGCCATCTTCCAATAAGGCTATATGTACATAATCTTCATCTGAAGAAACAACTAATTCTTTATCCATTATCCATTTTTACAATTATTAAATGAATATAAAACAAATAGAAAAAGCACTTTCCAATATTTATTGGAAAGTGCATAAAATTTCACCCAAAAAGGTTTATATTTTATTTTCTTTACTGTTTTTATTTATTCAAACTCTCCTTTTTAGCTTTTTCAAGCTTTCATACTAGATAAACCAGCACAAATCAATGAGCTTACTCTTCTACTTTAACATTAGCTTTTACACTTTCTACAAATGCTTTCGCTGGTTTAAACGAAGGTACATTGTGTGCAGGGATAGTTATTGAAGTTCCTTTTGATATATTTCTTCCTATTTTTTCTGCTCTTGTTTTAATTATAAAAGATCCAAAACCTCTTAAATAAACGTTTTCCCCAGACTCCATCGCATCTCTTACTTCTTGCATAAAGTGTTCTACTACTTTTTGAGTCTCATTCTTCTCTAGTCCTAACTTGTTTGAGATGTTACTAACTATTTCTGCTTTTGTCATAATTAATATATTTTGTTGCTAAATTTGCGTGTTTTAATTCTAAACGGCGACAAATATAAGACTTGTACTTTAACTAAAAAAGAATTAAAATCATATTATATGACTTTTAACTCCCTGATATTGATTTGGTTTGACAAAAACAAGAGAAATCTCCCTTGGAGAACTCATTCAAATCCATACAAGATTTGGTTATCTGAAATCATTCTCCAACAGACTCGCGTTGCGCAAGGTACTGAATATTACAATCAGTTTTGCAAAACTTTTCCGAACATTGAGTCTTTGGCCAATGCTACTGAACAAGAAGTGCTTAGATTGTGGCAAGGATTGGGATATTATTCAAGAGCAAGAAATCTTCATCACTCTGCTCGATACATCGTAAACGAATTAAATGGGCAATTTCCAAACAACTACAATGACCTTTTGAAACTCAAAGGCGTTGGCGAATATACAGCCGCTGCAATTTCTTCAATTGCTTTCAAAGAAGCAAAAGCAGCGATCGATGGCAATGCTTTTCGGGTGTTTTCAAGGTATTTTGATATTGATTTGGACATTTCACTTCATAAAACCAAGAAATATTTTATTGAATTGGGCAATAAACTCATCGATAAACATAGGCCGGGCGATTTCAATCAAGCGGTCATGGAATTGGGAGCATTGATTTGTTTACCCAAAAATCCAAAATGCGATTCCTGCCCTTTGAACAATTCTTGTGCTGCATTGATGAAAAATAAAATCGATCAATTACCCGTCAAATCAAAAAAGGTAAAAGTCAGACATAGAAATTTCAATTTTCTCGAAATCACAGACGGAGAACATTTCCTACTGAATAAACGAACACAAAATGATGTTTGGAAAAACTTATTTACCTTCCCATTGATCGAAACCAAAACCAAAAAATGGGAGGTTGAAAGCAATTCATTGGATTTAACTTTTAAGAAATCACATCAAGAAATTCATATACTCACACATCAAAAATTAAACATCTCTTTTTGGAAAACAGAGACGACTTCGCATCAACTCAAAGAATTGTCACATCAACTTAAAGCTGAAATTTTCAATTTAAAACAAATAGAAAAACTACCACTTCCCAAACCCATTGAAAGATATTTTAGCGATATAATATAGATTGTGCATTGACGTTATTTTGTATATTTGAGGAAAGAAAAATCTTATGAGCGGAACTCTAAATAAAGTTATGTTGATCGGAAATGTTGGAGCAGAAATCAAAGTACATCAATTCGACAATCAAAATAAAATCGGCAACTTCCCATTGGCAACAAGTGAAACTTACACCTCAAGAGAAACCGGTGAAAAAATCACTCAAACCGAATGGCACAATATAGTTGTCAGAGGTACAAAACTCGTTGAAGTTTTTGAGAAATATGTAAATAAAGGCGACAAACTATATATCGAAGGAAGAATCAGAACAAGAAAATGGCAAGATCAAAATGGTCAAGATCGATATACAACTGAAATTATTCTAAATGAATTTACATTTTTAACGCCAAAAGGTCAAAGCCAACAAAGTCAAACCGACACACATAGCCAAACACAAAACACTGAGGAAACAACTGAAAGTCAATCTCAAAGTTTTAACAACCCATCGGATTCAACTGAAGAAGATGACTTACCATTTTAATTGAATTTAATTCATGAAATATATAATATTTACATTTTTTTCTTTAATCCTATTCTCTTGTTCTGAGGATTACAACATAAAACCCATAGGTCAACTGAGATTGGAATATCCAGAGCCACAATACAGGACATTTGATTCGGATTGTGCTTATTCATTTGAATATTCAGATTTCTCGAAAATAGAAAAACGAAAAGAAGACTGTTGGTATTCCATCAACTATCCAGAGATGAAGGCCAACATTTTCTTGACTTATTTTCCTATTTCAGACAAAGAAGATTTAGGAAATAAAATCAAAGACAGCGAGCGATTTGTTCAAGAACAAACCGTTAAAGCAAGTTATATAGCTCCTCAAGAATTTCACTTTCCAGAAAAAGGAGTTTTTGGAACTTTGTATGAATTGGGAGGAGAATCCGCTATCAATTTACAATTTCATGCAACCGATAGTACCCATAATTTATTGAGTGGATCGATTTATTTTTCAACTCCACCAAGGTATGACTCTCTTCGACCAGCGATTCAATACATCAAAGAAGATTTGGTACACTTAATAGAAACTCTTGAGTGGAATTAATTTTAGATTCCATTCAAAACCTTTAGTTTTGCAAATTATTTAATTAATAATGAAAGAAACATTAATACAAGTCGCTCAACTGATTTTATGTTTGTCTATTTTAGTGACTTTGCATGAATTAGGTCACTTTTGGGCTGCTCGATTTTTCAAAACGAGAGTAGAAAAGTTCATGTTATTCTTCGATCCATATTTTGCGATTTTCAAAAAGAAAATTGGCGAAACCACTTATGGTATAGGTTGGCTTCCACTGGGCGGATATGTGAAAATTTCCGGAATGATTGACGAAAGCATGGACAAGGAACAATTGAAAAAAGAACCTGAACCATGGGAATTTAGAAGCAAACCAGCTTGGCAACGATTGATCATCATGTTGGGAGGTGTGACTGTCAATGTGCTTTTGGCTTGGTTGATATATAGTACGCTTTTAAGTGTAAATGGCGATCGTTATATGTCCGTTGATAAAATGCAAGAAAACGGTTTAGCTTTTAGTGAAGCTATGCATCATGCAGGATTTATGGATGGAGATAAAATTATTAGCGTCGATGGGAAGAAACAACCGAGAGCTGATTGGATGGTCATCGATATTTTATTGGCCAATCAAATTTTAGTCGAAAGAGACGGAGAAGAATTTGAAATCAATATCAATGATAGCGGTGTTAAGGCTATTCTAAATGGCGCCAGAAATCAAGGTCTTTTCTCACCTTTGATTGAAGATGTTATTATCGATAGCGTCATAACAAATAGTGGAGCTATGAAAGCTGGCTTGATAAAAGGAGACCAAATCTTGGCTCTTAACGATCGGGAATTTAGTAATTTCAATGAATTCACAAGATTGCTACACGACTATAAAAGTGACAGCGTTCAGTTGACAATCGATAGAAACGGTCAAAAAATCCAAATCATGGCCGAGGTTTCAGATTCAAGTACCTTAGGCTTTTTCAATAAAAGTATGAATCCAGAGAAATTCAATGAAATGGTGATTCATGATGAATATTCGGTTTTAGCCTCTATTCCAGCAGGATTTAAGAAAACATTTGTTAACCTTTCTTATCAAATCAAACAATTTAAATTGATCATTCGACCAAAAACTGAAGCCTACAAACAAGTCAGTGGACCTTTGAGACTGTATCAGGTATTTGATGCTAAATGGGACTGGAACAGATTCTGGAATTTCACAGCTATGTTCTCTATTTGGTTAGCATTTATCAATTTATTGCCAATCCCTGCTTTGGATGGTGGGCATGCTATGTTTACAATTATAGAAATGATCACGGGTAAAAAGATGAGTGACAAAACGATGGAAATCGCCCAAATCACTGGCTTCATTATACTTATGACATTGATGCTACTCGTATTTGGGAACGATATTATTCATCTAATAAAAGAATTGTAAAAAAAATTAAACTTTTTCAAAAAAAAGTTTGCAAGTATAAATATTCCATTCTATATTTGCGCACCATTTAAGGGATAAACCTCCAGAATCAAGAGATTCAAAAGGAGAATTGAAATAAAAAGAGAAACTATCTCATTCCTCAGTAGCTCAGTTGGTTAGAGCACCTGACTGTTAATCAGGGGGTCGCTGGTTCAAGCCCAGCCTGAGGAGCTTAAAAGTCAAGTACTTACAAATATTTAAGTACTTGACTTTTTTATTTGTAACACATTTCAATTATTTACAATTAATTTCTCTACAAACTCATTATTCAAAGTCCGAATTTTCAAACCATAGACTCCATTTGACCAATTCGAAGTTTGAATTGTAAAGTTTAACTCATCAATTCCTGACCACTGTCCGACCAAACGACCGGAAGCGTCGTAAACTTTAACTTCTACAATTTTTTGATTACTTTCTATATTGAAAAATCCTTTGGAAGGATTGGGATAGATTTTCGTTTTTAATTCGGTTAAATCATGAGTGTTTAAAACAGCTGAATTAATTTCACAAACTATATCGAAATTTGGATTCACCGTAAACGAATCCACTTCAAAAGGCAAATCACTTATAGAAAAACTATTTTCCAATTGATTCAATTCAAATCTGCGAATTTCCGTTTGATCATTTCCATTAAATTCAACTTCAATCGGCATTTCAAAAAACTCAACTGAATTATGAGAAGGCGTTTGAATAAAATTCAAAGTATATAAATTCGAATCGGGATTTTTGTTTAATTCCACATTCAAAATCGGATGACCTTCACCATAAATCCAATCTTCATAGAATTTATCACAACTTTTTTGAGTGACAGTTTCTAATACATCTTTAAAATCTTCTACGCTCGCAAACCCGAAGTTAAACCTTGGATCATATAGAAATTCATTCAAAACTTCATAAAACAAATCATCATCACTTAGCATATATCGAATCAAATGCACCATCATCGATCCTTTTTTATAAGTCAATCGACTATTAAAAATTCGGCTTTGATTACTTCCTTCAGGCACATAGACAGAACCCCAATTTTCAGCAGTTACCAGGCCCACTCTTTCTTGTTTCCATTGTTTAAACTTTTCTTCACCATAAAAATGGTCGTTCAGCAAACCTGTGCAATAATCAGCAAATCCTTCGTTGATCCAAATATCTCGCCAAGACGCACAGGTCACCATATTGCCAAACCACTGATGAGCCAATTCATGAACGATAAGATTGAAAGTAAATTTCCCCATAAAACTCATCGTACTATGCTCCATACCTCCCCCTCTATTCCATTGCGCATGACCGTACTTTTCTGTTTTGTATGGATAATCACCAAATTTATCGCTCAAAATCTCCATATAAGAAGGCACTAAATCCAAAGAATCCGACCATTCGTCCAGCGATTCTGGATAGATATAATTGACAATTGGAACATTCGTCCCACCGATATCCACTGTATGATTATATTCAACATAATTAGTCACTGCAACCGCAACTAAATAAGCAGGAATGGCGTAATTATGTTGCCAGTGAGTAATTGTACTACCATCGCCCAAATCGGTCACTGATTGAAGGACGCCATTTGAAGCCGCTTTGAATTCGCTTGGATGTCTAATGACAACGTCTATTTTATCGACCTTGTCTATCAAATCATCTTTACAAACCCACCAAGTCGACGCATGCCATGGTTCGGACAAAGTTTCAATCACAGGAACACCTTCATGATCTCCAAGCATCAAACCAGAGGAAGTTGAAGCATTGCCAGAAAAAGAAATCGATATTGAATCCAATTGATTGGCAGGTAAATTTTCAGGTAGAGAAATTTTCAAAACGTCGCCTTCACGTGTGTAATCGTCGATTGATAAAGAATGATACAATATATTTTCTATGGTTAAATTCTCTTTTGCGTTGATTTTAATTTCCTGAGTCGATTCAGTAGTTATAAATTTCATAGTAGTTTTGCCAGAAAAATCGGATTGATAAGGATTTAAATTCATTTCCAATCGATAATAAGTTGGCGAATAATCGGCTTCTAACAAGTTCCCTTGATTGAACTGAGCCAATGTTTGAACAAAGAGACCTATAAAAATTAATAAGAAAAGTCTTTTCATCTTGGATAAATTAAATTATTCCAAGTTAGCGAATTTTAGATTAAAACCCTGGAATTAATCGAGTTGTAATTTGCATACAATTTGTTTATATTATTATGATTTAAAATAAAATGAAAGAAAGAGTACACATATTTGGAAAAGAGATTATAGATCAAGGAGCGATTGATCAATTGTACAATTGCATCAATTCTCCGGAAGACATTGCTGTTTTAACTGCCGATGCACATTATGGCTACAATCATCCGATTGGTGGAGCGATTGCTTACAAGGACAAAATTTCATTGTCAGGTGTTGGGTTTGACATTGCCTGTGGAAACAAAGCGGTTAAAACAAATATCAAAGCTGAAGACATCGATGTACCAAAGGTCATGGATGAAATCTTTAGAAGAATTTCATTTGGTGTGGGGCGAATCAACAACGAACCCATCGATCATGAAGTTTTAGAGGAAATTGCCACTACCAGTTTCACACCTCAAAGAAGTATGGCAAAAATGGCTGCAGAGCAATTAGGAACGGTAGGAAGTGGAAATCACTTTGTAGATTTATTTGAAGACGACGAAGGTTGGTTGTGGATTGGAGTTCACTTTGGATCGAGAGGATTTGGACATAGAACTACTACTGGATTTATGGCATTGGCTCAAGGATTAAAGTTCACAGATCAACCCAAACAAAGTGCGATGCAAGACAAACCATTGTTATTTGATGTCAATTCAACTCTCGGTCAAGATTATATTCAAGCGTTGGAATTGGCTGGCAAATATGCTTATGCAGGAAGAGATATAGTGGTCGATAAAGTTTTGGAAATCGTAGGTGGAAAAGCGATTAAGGAAGTTCACAACCATCATAATTTTGCTTGGAAAGAAGAGCATTTCGGAGAGGAATATTGGGTAGTAAGAAAAGGGTGTACACCAGCTTTTCCGAATCAAGAAGGATTTATCGGTGCCAATATGAGAGATACTTCTGTGATAGTCGAAGGAGTTGATTCAGAAACTTCTAAGAAAGCACTATATTCAACCGTACATGGAGCTGGTCGAATTTTATCAAGAACCAAAGCACTTGGCAAGACACGTTGGAAAAAAAGAGGTGGCAAGCGTGTCAGGACTATAATTTCAAGAGGTCAGGTCAATTTCGACAAAGTACAAGCAGAATTAAAAGAAAAAAACATTTACTTACGAGGAGGCGGAGCAGATGAAGCACCAGAATGCTACAAAAACTTGGAAGAAGTTTTGGCTTATCAAGGTGAAACTATCAAAGTAAAACACAGATTATATCCAATCGGCGTTGCTATGGCAGGTGAAGATATATATGACCCTTATAAGGATTAGGGCAGCAACGAAACCATGCAGTCATTTACTTTCTAAGTATTTTGTCCATTTTTCTTCCTTTGGCCAGTTCATCTACTAATTTATCCAAATATCTCGCCTTTTTGGTGATTGGATTTTCCAGTTCTTCAATTCTATAGCCACAAATCAGTCCTGTAATTAACTCTGCTTTCGGATTTAAATTTGCGTTATTAAAAAAAGTCTCGAAGTTCACTTTTTCCTCGATGAGTTCATTCAATTTAATTTCATCAAATCCAGTCAACCATTCGATTACTTCCAATAATTCAGCTTTTGTCCTTCCTTTACTTTCTACTTTTTTAATATAATGTGGAAATACAGAAGCAAAAGTCATTTTTGCAATTCTCGCGTTATGTTCTGGTGTAGTTTTCATATTTTCATTTGGCGTCGTGTGCATTTTTTAAGGAATGGTTATATAAATATAGGGAGAACTCTTTGATTTCTAATTAGATGGCTTTAATTTATAAAATCCTAATTCCTCTTGATCCCATTCATCTATTTCTATCATATTCCTAATATTCTCAGAAATTACCAAACAATTGTATCTAAAAACAGAATCATTTTTATAAAGATAACATTTATTACTATTGGGAAGTTTTTCCAATTTATTTCCAATTTCTGCTTTATCGTAAGTGTCAACAGTAACCATAAATCTGCTATGAATATATTTATCAATTTCAGGTTTGCGAAAAGCTTCACTTTCGCTTATTTGAGCATATTTATTATAAATCGAATCTTCATCAAACTTTGACAAACAAAATGTAAGACTACGATGATTATTTTTATAGACGATAAACCCTTCTTTTGGGTTAACTATATTATATTCTATAAATCTTTTATGATAATTCGGTTCTATATACAGTTTTTGAAGCAAGGTTGCTGAGATAATTAGTATCAAAATGATGCCTATGGTTATGATGTATCTTTTTTTCATGGTTGATATTGATATTTTTTAGTGTGTGGACGCAGATTAAATAATCTGTTTGCCCATTGTAAATACATTGTTGCTATAAATTATTTGATTAATTTTCGTTTTTCAATTTCCAATATCCGAGTTCGTAAGTTTCCCATTCTTCGATTTCTACAATTTCTCTAATTTTTTCAGGAATTACCAAACAATTGTATCTAAAAACAGAATCATTTTTATAAAGATAACACTTATTGCCGTTGGGGAGTTTTTGAATTCTATTTCCAATTTCTGCTTTATCGTATAAATCTAAATTCACCATTAATATCCTATGAATATAATTATCAATTTGGGGCTTACGAAAAGCTTCCATCTCACTGATATGTGCGTATTTACTATAAACTGAATCTGCATCAAATTTAGATAAATGAATAGAGAATGTACGATGTTCATTCTTATATAGAATAAAGCCGTCTATTGGATTTATAATTTTATGGGTTATATAGTTTCTTTTATGATTTGGGTCAATATAAAATCGCTGAATCAAAGTCGCTGATATGATCAGTATCAAAATAACAATAAGCATTATAATATATCTTTTTTTCATTGCTGATATTGATTTTTTTTTGTGTGTGGACGTAGATTAAAAAGTCTGTTGGCCCATTGTAAATACTCACTAACCCCATGTGCATAACTTGCACCAACTCTCAGTTTAGGCGTACTTACAAGAACTCCACCAATTGAAAATCCGCGCCAAGTGGTTTCGTATTCAAAACCAGGCTTATTGTAAATATCTCCCATTCCAGGCCAAAGCTCAGGCTGGCTTGAATTTAAATTATTTCCCCACCAAAAACTGCCTGAAAAAAACTTTATTCCTGCATTATATGATGTGATATTACCTTTAAAATCATTCATAGTCATTTTAGAATCTCCTTTTGCTCCAGTATAGTCTCCGGCAAAAGCAGAAATTCCTCCTCCGATAGATAAACCTAATGTGCCTTGAACTGTATAATAAAATGCCCCATTGCCGGCATCTTTACCATCCAAGAAAAATGCATATTGCCAGTCTGCATTTGCCCCTCCACCTACAGTAAATTCTCCACCAATGCTTATACCTATAACATCAACATCAGGTAAGTTTTTAGTAGCTTTGTTAATATTCAAATTAATTTCTTCTTTTACATCAACATTGTGTAAATAAATATCTTCTTCATACAATGTTGTATAATATGTTGCAATAAGATTTCCATTTTTATCTCTAATTCGAATATCATCAACTTCCTCCGCCGCCATGCCCGTCGGATCTATATACCTCACTGGATTCTGATAGGTATATTGATACGGAGTCATCGTCTACTCGGTGAGAGGGTCAACAGATAAGGAGATTGGCAGGTGAGGGTCGTGTATGTAAATTGAGTTTGTCATTGAGTTTTTGTTGAGATAAAGATATTGAATTTTTCAGCTAACATTTTGGAACAGTGCCCACAGTATTTTTTCTTACTGTATATTGTATTATAATCTACCTTCAAAAAATCTAATTTTTATATTTTTTCTATTTTCTTCATTACACTCCGCGATTTTAGAAGCACGGTTAGGTTTAATTGAATCATATATAATTGTAATAAAACTACCAATTTCTGAAGGTTCTGATGATGTTAAACCATAAGTCTTGTGATTTACTTCATATTCGATATAGCAAACATATTGAGAGCTTGTAAATTTAATTTCAGACTTAACAATTCCTATAGTACATTTTCCTCTCTTTCTTAAATCATTTTGAAGTTTCCATTTTGGGACTATGTACCATGTAAATACAATAATTGCTAAAGGAAAAACCCAATATTTCTTTAACCAATTTTGTAATCTCATTTTACTTCAATTGTACTATAACCATCTTGAATTTCAGATGATATTTGTTTCACAGCTTCAAAGATTAATTCAGAGGATTTATCTGTTAGATATTTAATAATTTCATCCATAGTTCCTTTGTCAAATGTTTGATTAAAATCATTTTTCAGACCATCTATTAAAAACTCCTCAAAAGTGCCAAAAACAATTGAATTAATAAATGTTTCTCGTTTTTTTTATCGAAAATATCCAAAATAGAAATTATATTCTCTGACTCATTTTCAAAAATACCCACTTTAGAATCTTTTGAAGCTTTATAACCAATCTTGCCAACTTTTATAATATCTTTTAAACCTTTAAATAATCCCACTGGACTTACTCCTTCTGCAAAGCCCTTTCCAAATTCTAATCCCACAACAACCTTATCTATTTCTAACTCTTCAAAATTAAATTCTTTTAAATTATTATTTTTTGAATATAGTCCAGCGGCATAATAAAAAGTCTGTTCAGCTACATTAAGGAGAGCTTTTTTCGTACCGCCAATCAATCCATTTGCAATGTTCTGCTTCCCATTCGGATCTACATAAATTATAGGATTTTGGTATGTATATCCATACACACTCATATTCTTCGGATTGAAGTATCCATCGTTATGTTGCCCTTCTATGTAATGTTCTACTTCCTGAACGGGTTGCCATAAAGCAATCGGATCCACAGACAGCCAATTACTCACCCTCGGATTGTAATACCGAGCGCCGTAATAGTAGAGACCAGTCTCTTCATCCAGTTCTTTACCGTTGAACTTATATGGATTATCAAAACTTCCGCTTCTTCGTTGTTCCGCCATTGAGCTACGCTCGCAAACTTCGAGAAAAACCGCGTGGCTTTTTCTCTCATTTGCACCAAATGGTAAATTCAAGAAGAACTGATAAGGGTCTCCAAAGTTGTCTGTGATAAGGGTGGAACTGCCCAAATGGTCGGGATGGAAATAAAACACAGCGGGAATAATTATAATACCCGATCCTGGTTGTGCTAAATTTAATTGCCCTAATTCCATGCTGTCTGCTACAAACTGTGCATCCGCCAATTGCTTTGCTCTTAATTCTTCTAAGTTTAGCGTATCTCCAACTTGCATGACATTGAACCTATCGGCATTTCCAGCTGGCTTGCTTGC
>DEQC01000016.1 GCA_002359055.1 Flavobacteriales bacterium UBA3376
TATTCAGCATTCTCAGATAAATCTCCTTTGTCCCTCGCCTCAGCAATTTGCTTAGAGATATTGGGCCTCTCAACTGATTCAAGATAATCTAACTCAGAACGTAATTTTTCTAAGCCTTCTTTCGTAACATATTGTATATTTGCCATGTCTAACCAATTTAAAAAAAGAATAATCCTGCGGACTTTCCACAGGACTATCATTGCAAATATAAGAAATAAATAATGGAGTGAAAACAATAGGCGATAATATTTTGAAATTAGGCTCAATGCTTTTAATGGTTGGAATGTTGAGTTTTACGACAGCATGTAGCGAAAATGATGGGCAAAGAAGTTGTAATCCTGAATATTCTATCTCAGCATCGATCAATGTAAATTTACCACTTTATAGCGATTTGGAAAATGTAGGTTGGACTTATGTTGGAGGTCAAGGCACTGGTACAAGAGGTATTATAGTTGTGAAAACTTCGAGTGGTGGTTATAAAGCATATGATAGAAATGCTCCACACCTTTGTCCTTCGACCCATTCAACTTTAGAAGTCGTTGACGATATAAAGTTATATTGCCCAGAAGATGGTGCTGAATGGATTTTACTCACTGGCGAACCTATAAAAATAGCCAATCGCTCACCAAGGGTTTATTCGGCATATAGAATAGGAGATATCATTACAATAACTAATTAAATTACTGTTACAATGTTTGGAAATATTATGGACATGATGAACAAGCTTCAAGCTGTTCAAGGGAAATTCGAAGAACTGAAAAATAGACTCGATGCACAACAATTTACTGAAACATCTTCTGAGGGGCAACTTTCAATTACTTTGACCGAATTAGCTACCATCAAAGACATTCAGATCAATGACGAACTAATGTCGGACAAAGAACAATTGGAGGATCTTTTGGTTGTAACTCTAAACAATGCCTTAGAAAAAGTTAAAAAGAATGCCATAGAAGAAGCAAAGAACACAGCCAAAGAAAACTTGCCTTCAATTCCAGGTTTGGGTTTATAAAAGTAAATTCTATTGAAAATATCAAAAGGGGTTAAATGAAAATTTAATCCCTTTTTTGTATCATTTAGCTGATAGGAACTTCAACTATATAAAGAAAATAATTACTGTTTTTGTGTTTTACTTTGTCTAAAACCTTAGCACCTCGATTTTTGAAGAAATTCAATCCGTTAGGGTCCAATAGTAAAGTGATGGCAATTACATTATTTTCCATCAGAAACTTTTTAGCATATTTAAACATTTCGGAACCATAACCTTTTCTCATATAAGGAGTATCTATCCAATATTGCGCAACTCTGGTCACAGGTTTAATTTCCTCCAATGCAAAAAAACCAACGACCTCATCTTCCAACATGGCTTTGATGACTGTATGCGTATTCAGAAAATCTTCTGTGATGGTTAAACTTTGATTCCAAATTTCCATCGCTTCTTTCGAATATCCCCAATGGCGTTTTGAACGTTTTGCTACTCCGCTCAAGATTTCAGCATCATCTTTAGTTGCTTCTACATAAAGCATTTCCTCAGGTGGTAATTTTGAGTATTTCATAATCAATCAGTCTTTACAAGACAAGATACAAATTATTTTTATTATTAAAATGAAAATAAACTCATCGACTTTTTAGCTTAAATTATTTTATATAAAACCAATAATAAGAATTTATATTTGTTGAATTAATTTTAAAGAAATGACCAAAGAAGAAATCATTCAACAATTTGATCCGAATCAACCAGGTTTATCCGATGCAACTTTGTATGGATTGCCGTTTTCTGCTGAACATAGCGATATTATCATAGTTCCAGTTCCGTGGGAAGTTACTGTGAGTTATGGAAACGGAGCTTCTGAAGGTCCAGAAGCTGTATTTGATGCGTCTTTTCAAGTCGATTTATTGCACCAAGAATTTCCGGACTTATGGAAATTAGGAATTTTTATGGATAAAGAAATTCCTAATTGGAAAGAAAAAAGTGATTCGTTTAAAAAAATAGCTCAACCCATCATTCAAGCTTTGGAAAATGGTGAAATCATAGATGAAAACAATCTTTTAAAATCTGATTTAGATACTATCAATCGAGCGAGCGAAGAGTTTAATCAAGAAGTGAAAACAAAAGTTCTTCACTGGTTGAACCAGAATAAATTGGTTGGATTGTTGGGGGGCGATCATTCGACTCCTTTGGGATATTATCAAGCCCTATCTATCAAATATGAAGAATTTGGGATTTTGCATTTGGATGCGCATATGGATTTGAGAAATGCTTACGAAGGTTTCGAACATTCTCACGCATCAATTATGAACAATGCACTAAAAATTTCACAAATAAAAAAGATAGTTCAAGTGGGAATAAGAGATTTTTGTGAAGAAGAAGTCGATGCAGTGAAAAATTCAAAAGGTAGAGTGAAAGTTTTTACGGATATGGATTTCAAGAAATCTGAATTCGAAGGAGAAAATTGGAAAGAGCAGTGCGATAAAATAATTGCGGAATTGCCCAATAAAGTTCATATAAGTTTCGACATTGATGCTTTGTATCAATGGTATTGCCCAAATACAGGAACGCCGGTTCCTGGAGGTTTATCTTTTGAGAAAGCAACTTATTTATTGATTTCTTTGGCAAATTCAGGAAAAGAAATCATAGGTTTCGACTTGGTAGAAGTTTCCCCGGGCGATGATGATTGGGATGGAAATGTCGGAGCGAGAATGTTGTTTTATCTATGTGGAGTTTTAGCGAAATCCAAAGGATTAAAGGTTGGGAATCGAATCGAATTCAATTAACATATGATTTTAGAAGGTTTAACGCATTGACAATAAAAATTGTAAAATTAAAATTGTAACTTAGCTATTCGTTGAATTTAAAACAAACTACCATGGCTTACGAAGAAAATGAAGTGTTAAAAAGATTACCCGATCATTTAAGACAATTCATAAATAATCAAGATTATGACAGTTACACACCTATTGATCAGGCGGTGTGGCGCTATGTTATGCGTAAAAACGTTGATTATCTTCAAAAAGTTGCCCATGAAAGTTATATTGGAGGATTAAAGAAAACAGGAATTTCAACGGAATATATTCCAAGTATGTATGGTATGAACCGTATTCTGAAAGATATCGGTTGGGCTGCTGTCGCAGTTGATGGATTCATTCCACCTACAGCTTTCATGGAATTTCAAGCATATAATGTACTTGTAATCGCTGAAGACATTCGTCAAATTCAAAACATAGAATATACACCTGCACCAGATATAATTCACGAATCAGCAGGTCATGCACCCATCATTGCAAATCCTGAATATGCTGAATATTTAAGGCGTTTTGGTGAAATTGGGAGCAAAGCGATTTCCTCAGCACAAGATTATGAAATGTATGAAGCGATTAGACATTTGTCAATCGTTAAAGAAGATAGAGAAAGTGATCAAAAAGTAATCGATCGAGCAGAACAAAGAGTTTTGGATTTGCAAAATTCAATTACAGAATTGTCTGAAATGTCTAAAATCAGAAATCTACATTGGTGGACGGTTGAATATGGTTTAATTGGAGATTTGAAAAATCCTAAAATTTACGGTGCCGGACTTCTTTCATCAATAGGTGAAAGTAAATGGTGCATGAGAGATGAAGTGAAAAAATTGCCATATGATCTTTCTGCTGCCGACGTGAATTTCGATATTACTCAACCTCAGCCTCAGTTATTTGTTACTCCAGATTTTGCTCATTTGAATTTTATTTTGGAACAATTTGCGAATCAAATGGGATTGAGAAAAGGAGGAACTGAAGGAATTCAACAACTGATTGCTTCCAAAAATTTAGGTACGATTGAATACAACACAGGAATTCAAGTTTCAGGTACTTTCAAACGAGTGATTACTGATAAACACAATCATCCAATTTATATTCAAACCGAAGGTCCAACTGCACTTTCTTATCACGAGAAAGAGTTGATCGGTCATGGAACAAATTCACATGCCCATGGCTTCGGATCTCCAGTTGGTAAATTGGAAAACATCAATATCGCTATCGAAGATATGTCACCTTTTGATTTGGAAGCTTATAAAATCAGAGAAGGTGAGATGACTAAGTTGGAATTCGAAGGAGGAATTACCGTTGAAGGAGAAGTTATCACAGGTACGAGAAATCGAGCAGGAAAAGTTCTTATCGTGAGTTTCAAAAATTGTACAGTGAAACATTATGACGAAGTTTTATTCCATCCTGATTGGGGAATTTATGATATGGCTATTGGAAAATCAATAGTCTCAGCTTTTGCTGGTCCAGCAGATCCAACTTCTTTTGATATGATCACCCACGAATTAGAAACTAAAAATAGAAAAATAGAAATTACTCCAAAAGTTCAAAAGCAAAGAGATTTGTATAAAGAAGTAAGAGAAATTCGTGAAAATAATTCTGTTACTGAAGAGAAGTTAGTTTCTATTTTCAATACAGTTCAACAAGAATATGCCGATGAATGGTTGTTGTTGGTTGAATTGTACGAATTGGCTTTCAAAGAAGACTTTGAAATTCAATCTCAAATCAAATCTCATTTAGAAAATTTAGCGAAAAGCAATGAAAAAATTGCTCATCTCATTGAAGATGGAATTGATTTGGTGGGAAAATCTACTGAGTCTTTCGAGGTGTCAGTTTCTTAGAGATTAAATCTGTAAGAAGACCACCCAACCAAGAAAAGAAAAATAAGACAGGCAAAATAGATACTTCATACCAGGTCGGATGGCCTGGCGTGAAGATAACATCTAAATAAGCGATGATAAATAAAATAAATCCTACCAAAGCTGCATAAGCTTTCTTTGCTCGCTTGACGATGGCAGCAGTAATTAAACCTCCGAAAATTGCACCCAATCCACAAGAAAATAATAAGGAAGCAAAAAACTCTTCTTTTTTATCAGAGAATTTAGCTGAGTTAATCACTCTGTTCCAATGTTCGTATGGAAAAAGATTATAATCATTGTAAGGAATCCAACTTTCATTGACAGTTATTCCAAAACTAATGATACCAAGGGCTGCAGCTAATCCTATGATTACTGCAATTGTATTTCGTAGTATAGTCGGCATAATTATATATGGGCAATCATTGAAATTTCAACCTTTACATCACTTGGTAATTTTGCAACTTGTACAGTTTCTCTCGCTGGATAAACACCATCGGTAAAATAGGATGCGTAAATTTCATTGACAACTGCAAAATCATCCATGTCCTTTAAAAAAATTGTTGCTTTCACTACTTTTGAAAAATCTGAACCTGCTTCTGATAAAATCGCATCCAAATTCTTCATGACTTGATGAGTAGCTTCGGAAATTTCAGAAATAATCTCTCTTGTCTGTGGATCTGCTGGTATTTGACCTGAAATAAAAAGCAAATTGTCCAATGCGATGGCTTGACTATATGGTCCTATTGCCTGAGGGGCATTCTGTGTATGTATTGTCTTTTTCATATTACAAATATAATTAACTTTTAAAAGTTTCCTTGTCTTAATAAATTTGAAGCTCGTGAATCGTATTTCACTGCATCACTCAAAATAGTTGCTTTTATTCCGATGAAGAAGTCCCAAGTTTTGTATCGACCAAATGGTACCCAAGAAAAGGATAAATTGAAACTTCTTAAATCTCTGTTGAAAGAAATTCTCGCTTGTGAGAATTCATTGGAACTAAAATCATAAGAAGTCGAAGTGCTTAAACTCCAATATGGCGTCGGAGAAATCGCAGCGTTGATAGCCAAAACAGAAGTGCTGTTTCCCTTTTTGGTGTTGAATCTCGAATAGTTGTGAGTGAAATTCAATCCAAGCCTCCAAGGTATGCTGAAACGCGCATAATCCGATTCGTCAAAATAAAAATGCTCATTTCTGACATCTCCACGTTTATCGTATTCCTTGGCATCAAACCCTTTCGAACCAAATGATTTATTGTCAAATGTATATCCGAAGTTTACGCTATAATTGGTCAATCTAAATCCTCCTAATTTATTGATTCTCGTTCCTATATCAGAACCTTCTTCGAAAACCATTTGATAAGGATCAAAAGTCGCTCTGAATTGTAAATTCAATCTTTGATTGAACAATCGCGTCATACCAGAAACATTGATAGGCGCTAAATTGAATTCATCAACAGCCATATTATAGGATGAACTTATATCTAAATATTCGAAAATCTTGATTTTATCATAACCGGTAGAATCGGTTTTCGATTTAACTTTCATCTCCAAATTATTTCTCAAACCGAAGTTGATTGAAGCATTTTGCCCTGCAGTAGGTGCTCCATAAACTCCACCATCGAATCGAGAATAACGAATTTTTCTTCCATCTGCTCCTCTGTAATAATCATAATATCCCCATTCTTCTGATGCGAAATCGGGTCGATATCCAACACCAATTGTCGGTGAAATTACATGACGAATTCCTTTGATAGTTGCATTTTCCTTAGGAGAAATATAAGTTCCATATAGATTGGTCGAAATGTTCGCATTGATATTAAACATTCGATAAGAATCAAAACCATTGATGTCGTGTTCAACAACTTTTTGCTCTTCTAAATCGTATTCTTTCTCAGTAGTTTTCAAATACCATACTTCATCATAACCTGCATTGATCGAAATAGGAAAATAGTTTCCAATCGTCGCACCTGTAGTCAAATTAATTTTATGTCTTGCACCGTTTTTCGCATTATCAAACATTCGATCAGTAAACGCGTCATCCTCATTGGTGTCAATTCTATTCACTAAATTCATATTATATCCTACGGCTATGTTCTTGATCAAACCTTTTTTACTTCCCACTTTCGGAGCAAATGGATAAATTCGACTCATGTTAAAAGTCAATTGTGGCAAAGTGAACTGCATATTCGCAGGTTCATTTGAGCTTCTATTGTTGTTTTGATGGTGAGAAGCTACAACCGACATAGAAAATGGCGAATTTGGAAATGTTTTGTTGATCGAAATCGAGGAAGAAGTTGAATTGGTATAAACATCTCCATTGATAATATTGCTATTATTGATACTTTCTCTATAGTATTGAGAACTCGATAAATTCACATTGGCAGAGAAAATAAAATTTGGATTGGCTTTAGGATCCTGCGAATGATTCCAACTCAATCGATAGTTCGTCATTTTACTATAATCATCCAAACCTTTGATTCCTGTTATTCGATTTTCATGATCAAATCTGAAAGCGCCTGTAAATTTATATCTTTTCCTATAAGTGGAAGCCGCGTGAATTCCCCAACTTCCTTTGGTATAAAGTTCTCCAGTCAATGATATATCGACATAATCCTTAATCGGCAAGTAGAAACCCATTCCATCCAAATAAAACCCAACATCTGCTCTTTCACCAAATGAAGGTAAAATGATTCCTGCCGAGCGATTTTCACCCATAGGAATGTATGCAAATGGCAAAGTCAAAGGCGTAGGAACATCATATATTCGCATATTGATAGGTCCAGTTACCATGGATTTGTTTTTTCCATCAATATATTTTGCTCTTCTTGTTCTTAAAACATAATCAGGTTCATCGGTTTTCTTTTCTTTGAAATAAGTATCGGTTGTATAATCCACACCACTGATATACATAACAGAATCGTTGACTCTTTTCACTCGATCACCTATCATTGTACCTTCACCTTCTTCAATTCTTACATTATAAGCAGTTCCAGTTTTTGTATTGAAATTTATCTTAAAACTATGTTGTTCGTATTCTTTGCCACCTTGCTTGAATATAGTTGGCTCAATTAACATTCCTGTAGAATCCCTTTTACCATCGGCATAAACATCGCCTGTTTCCCAATTGATTTCAATATAGTCGGCATGAATTTCCATATCGGTATATTTGACAACTGCATTTCTCAAAAAATAACTCATTTGATCTTTCCAACGATGGATTTGATCTTCTGAGTCATAAATCAAAACATCTTCCAATCGCTCTTGACGGACGGTATTAATTTTGATGGTATCAACTACGATATTACTACTGTCTATCGGAGTTTCGAGGTCATTTTTTTCTTGTGAAATCCCCCAACTGTTGATAAACAATAGAAAAAATAATGTAAATAGATATTTAAAAAACTTTTTATGCAAACTAATTACTTATTTTTGCGTTTAAAATTGTGTCAAAAGTAATCAAAAAATGTGGCTGTAGAATGAGATTAACAATGATTTCCAAACAAATTTTCTTAGGAGTGCTATTTTTCACCTTATTAGGAGTGTTTTCTTATGCTCAAAATAAGCCGAATTTTGTAATAGTTATTGATCCAGGACATGGTGGAAAAGACAGTGGAGCAAGAGGTGTTGTACAAAATGAAAAAGATATAGTTTTAGATGTTTCTCTCCTTTTTGGTGAAATGATTGAGAAAAATCATAAAGATGTTAAGGTTATTTACACCAGAAAAACCGATGTTTTTGTTGAACTGTGGGAGCGTGCTCGAATTGCAAATAAAAACCATGCAAACTTATTTGTTTCTATACATTGCAATGCTGCAAACAATAGAAGTGCATACGGTTCAGAAACCTTCGTGATGGGTTTGAGAAGAATGCAAGAAAATATCGAAGTTTCAAAACGAGAAAATAGTGTAATTCTTTTAGAAGAAAATCAAGAGCGATATCAAAAATTTGATCCTAATGATGAAGAGGCGGTTATTGCTTTTGAAATCATGCACTCTGCTTATCAAGGCCAAAGTATTCAATTTGCAAACATGGTCGAAGAGAGCTTTGTAAATCACGGAAGATCGAGCCGTGGCGTGAAACAAAATATTTTTCACGTATTGAGAGAAAATGCATCTCCTTCTGTTTTGGTTGAATTAGGATTTATTTCAAATAGTGATGAAGGAGCTTATTTATCTACTGATAAAGGAAAGAAAAATATGGCAAACGCTTTGTATGAGGCATTTGTGAAATATAAAGAAGAATTCGATAGAAAAAATGGAGTAGTAGCTGTAGAAGAAAAACCTAAAGTAGTAGAAACTCCAGTTGAAGGGAAAACATTTAAAGTTCAAATTTTAGTTTCAAAAAATAAATATTCGCCAAGTGCACCTCAACTCAAAGGATTGACAGGAGTAGAAGTTTTGCAACATGGTGACTTGTACAAATATTATTACGGATCGACCAACTTGGTTTCAGAAAGTGAAGATTTACTTGCTTATGTAAAAAGAAAAGGATTTTCTGATGCATTTATAGTTGATTTCGTAGAAAATAAAGCATTGGAAGGAAGACAGAATTATAGAATTCAATTCATGGTTTCCAATAAGCGATACAGAGATAGAGACAATAAATTTGGAGGTTTGAATAATGTGGTTAGGGTCAGAAAAAATAGAATGCATTTGTATTTTTATGGTTCGGCCAAAACTTATGAAGAAGCCCAAAAACAGTTGAACTATGTGAAATCAAAAGGATTTAACAATGCAATTATTGTAACTTTTGATGGTGATAAATTAATAGAGTGATAAAGCTGAAAAATTAACTACTTTTGCAGCAAATTAAATTTAGAAGATGAAGATTACTAAAGAGGTGAAAACAGGTTTTATAGTCATAATTACGTTGGTAGCTTTTTATGCAACGTATAATTATATGAAAGGAAAAAACTTGTTTGCCGCAGGAAATACATATTTTGTAAAATATGATAATGTCAATGGGTTGTCAACATCAAAGCCAGTGACAGTCAATGGTTTGAGGGTAGGTCGTGTAGATGATATCAGAATAGTCGATGATGTAACACCTATATATTTCATTGCTACGATTAAATTGGATAGAAAAATAAATTTCTCTAAAAATACAGTTGCACAAATTCATGAACCAGGAATGATGTCAGGTGCAGAAGTGAGATTGTTGTTGGATTATGAAGGAAGTTTAGCTGTTGATGGCGATACTTTGAAAGGTGATTTGAAACCATCTTTGCTAAGTGCTATGGGCGATGATTTGGAATTGGATCAAACCAAAAGTAAATTAGATTCCTTGTTGGTAGCTGTTAGAGGCGCTGCGAGTGGAGTTGATAAGTTATTGGACGATGAAAATCAACAAAACTTTAAGGTGATTTTGAAAAGTTTAGACAATACGTTGATTTCATTTGGGCAAACTTCTCAATCATTGACCAAAACTTCTAATAGTGCAAGTGCTATGATTGAAGCCAACAATGAACAGCTGAAAAGTACTTTGGCTGCTACTGAAAATACCATGAATAAATTTGGTGAAGTAGCAGATAAAATGAGTAATTTAGAATTAGAAAAAATTATTAGAAATTTTGAAGAATCTTCCAATAGTTTGAATGCCACTTTAGAAAAGATTAATAATGGCGAAGGCACTATGGGAGCGTTAATTAACGATAAAGAACTGTATGATAATTTAAATAAAACCTCAAAGAACTTAGAAGAACTCATTGCTGATTTGAAAGAAAATCCAAACAAATACGTTCAATTTTCTATCTTTGGTAAGAAACAATAGAATTAACTCAAAGAACTCGTATTTATGAACTATATAAGCAATATTATTTTTGCGATTCTATTGATTTTTGCGATTTGGTTTTTTAGCCAAAACGTAAAAAAATTAATTCGCAATATAAAGTTAGGTCAACCAATGACTCGTTTTGACAATCCAAGTCAACGCTGGAAAACCATGTTGAGAGTCGCCTTGGGACAAAGTAAAATGGGAGTCAAACCCATTCCTGCCATTCTTCACGGTTTTGTTTACATAGGTTTCCTTTTGATCAACATCGAAGTCATGGAAATACTTATCGATGGATTGTTTGGAACACATCGAGTGTTGAGTTCACTGGGTGGATTCTATGTCGGTATGATCAGTTTTTTTGAAGTTTTAGCATTTATGGTTTTGATTTCTTGTGTCATATTTTTGATCAGAAGAAACATAATAAAAGTTCAAAGATTCATCAAACCTGAAATGAAGGGCTGGCCAAAACAAGATGCAAACTACATTTTGTATATGGAGATAGCATTTATGTTTGCGCTTCTGACCATGAATGGTGCTGATGTAGCTTTGCAAAAAATGGGTTCAGAAAACTATACTCAAACTGGAAGTTTCTTGGTCAGTGGAATGCTAACCGAACCTTTTTTAAGTGGATTCTCTGAATCGACTTTGATATTGATAGAAAGAGTTTGCTGGTGGTTTCATATCGTTGGAATTTTATTTTTCCTGAATTATCTATATTATTCAAAACATTTACACATCATTTTGGCATTCCCAAATACTTACTTTTCTAAATTAAAACCCAAAGGTGAATTCGATAATTTAGAATCTGTAACCAAAGAGGTTAAATTGATGTTAGATCCAAATGCAGACCCTTTTGCAGCACCACCGGAAGGAGCAGAAGAGCCAGGAACATTTGGAGCTAAGGACGTATTCGATCTAAATCAAGTGCAATTGCTCAACGCATATACTTGTACCGAATGTGGTCGTTGTACAGAACAATGTCCAGCCAATATGACCGGGAAACTTCTATCGCCTCGAAAAATAATGATGGATACACGTGATCGTTTAGAAGATGTGAGTGAAATTTTGGATAAAAATAAAGGTCAATGGGTAGATGATGGCAAAACTTTATTGAACGATTATATTTTACCAGAAGAATTATGGGCATGTACAACTTGTAACGCTTGTACAGAAGCTTGTCCTATAAATATTGATCCAATGTCTATCATAGTAGATTTGAGAAGATATTTAGTGATGGAAGAGTCAAAAGCACCTCAAGAATTAAATATGATGATGTCCAATATGGAAAATAATGGGGCACCATGGCAATTTAACCAACAGGATCGCTTGAATTGGGCAAACGAAAATTAATTTTAATTGAATTTTAAGATGGAGATAAAAACAATGGCGCAATATATGGCTGAAGGAAAACACCCAGAAGTATTATTTTGGGTAGGTTGTTCCGGAAGTTTCGATGATAGAGCCAAAAAGATTACAAGAGCTTTCGTAAAGATTTTAAATAAAGTAGGTATCGATTTCGCCGTTTTAGGAACGGAAGAAAGCTGTACTGGAGACCCCGCAAAAAGAGCAGGCAATGAGTTCCTCTTTCAAACACAAGCGATGATGAATATCGAAGTTTTGAATGGGTATGAAATCAAAACCATAGTGACGATTTGCCCTCATTGTTTCAATACCATTAAAAACGAATATCCTTCTTTGGGAGGAAATTATAAAGTGCTTCACCATTCTCAATATTTACAACAACTCATAGACGAAGGGAAATTAGTCATTGAAGGCAATGAAGTTTTCAAAGGCAAAAGAATTACCTTTCATGACCCTTGTTATTTAGGTAGAGGAAATGATGTTTTTGAAGCACCACGTTCACTTATAGAAAAATTGGATGCCGAATTGGTCGAAATGAAACACAGCCGTAGAAGAGGTTTGTGTTGTGGAGCAGGAGGTGCACAAATGTTCAAAGAACCAGAAAAAGGAAATAAAGATGTAAACGTCGAAAGAACCGAAGAAGCACTCGATGTCAAAGCAAATATTATTGCCACTGGCTGCCCATTCTGTATGACGATGATGACCGATGGCGTAAAATCAAAAGATAAAGAAGCTACCGTTTTTGTGAAAGATTTGGCAGAGTTGATAGCGGAAGCACAAGATTTATAGACAATTTAAACAGTTGAAATATGAAAAAAATAAAAGTTTTAGTAATGGTAGTAGCAGCTTCATTTATGTTGAATAGCTGCTTAGGATCTTTTTCCGCTTTTAACAACTTAAGAAGTTGGAACGAAAGTGTAACTAACGAAAAGTTCTTGAACAACTTGATATTTTGGGGATTGAACATAGTTCCTGTTTATCCATTGTTTATGCTTGGTGACGTGATTATTTTCAACGTTATCGAATTTTGGAGTGGTTCAAATCCTATTGCAATGAAAGAAGGTGAAGTTGAAAGCCAAATCTTAGTAAAAGACGGTAAAACTTACCAAATGATTGCTACCAAAAACAAAATGGAAATAACAGTTATCGAAGGTGATAATGAAGGTAAATCAATCGAAATGTTCTATTTACCAAGCGAACAATCTTGGAACCTAAAAACTGACGAAGGTGAAGTGATTAAACTTTCATCTTTCGAAGAAGGGTTGATTTATGTTTATTTACCAAATGGTGAAACCATAAAAATGAATCCTGAAATGGACACTCAAGACGGAATGGCTATCATTAATTCAAAATTGAACCAACAATTCAATGTGAATGTAGCAGCTAATTAATTTTTTTTTAAAAAATATAACTCAAAAGACCAACCGAAAAGTTGGTCTTTTTTATTTTTATACAATTGAAACCAATTTATAACAACTAATTCTTTTTTTATCAATCCTTAGGACTTATATTTAATTCGATTAGGAAATATATTTGAATCATCATTAAATTCTGAAATTAAAATCTCAATGGAAATAGCGATCATTGCTCACGATGGAAAAAAAGCCGAAATGGTGAATTTTTTAATGACACATTTGGAGAAATTAAACAATAACCAAGTACAATTAATAGCCACCGGAACGACCGGAACTTATGTAGAAAAAGCCGGATTAAAAGTCCATAAATTACTTTCAGGACCAAGAGGTGGTGATGCACAAATAGCAGCCAGAGTAGCCGAAGGTAAAACAAATATGGTACTGTTTTTTAGAGATCCATTGGACAAACATCCACACGAACCCGATATCAATATGCTTCTTAGGCTTTGTGATGTTTGGAACGTACCACTTGCTACAAATCCTGCAACTGCTACTTTGTTAATAGATCATTTATCCTAAGAAATAATTTTAAAAATGTCGATATTTGTAAAATAAAACTTTAAAAATGAATTTACCAGAAGAATCTAAAATATGGATTTTCCAATCTAAAAGAAATTTCACAGCAGAAGAATTAACCGAAATAGAAAATAAATTAGAACAATTTATGGGTGAATGGAATGCGCATGGTGACAGTCTAACTGCTGCTTACGCAATTCCTTACAACCGATTCATCGTCATCGCAAACGATGAAACAAAAGTGCCAGCCTCTGGTTGTTCGATCGATACTCTTTCGCATTTGATGAAAGAAATCGAAGATAAATTTCAACTCGGATTATTGAACCGTATGTTGGTTTCTTACGCAATCGGTGAAGAAATTATCACTCTGCCATTGAACGAATTTAAACAAAAAGTAAGAAACAATGAAATTCCTGAACACGCCAGCGTTTTTCATAATGGAGTAAGCAAACTGAAGGATTTTGAAGAATCTTGGGAATTGCCTTTATCCGAAAGTTGGGTAAATGTTTTATTGAACAATTAAATCTAAATATTGTCTATTATTAAAATTCAAATATTATGAAAAAAGGATGTCTTATAGGTGGCTTAGTCGGCTTGATAGCTATTGTGGGGATTTTTATCCTATACGCTGTTGGAATTTATAACAATATTGTCCCAAAAATGAATGCGGTTGAAAGTCAATGGGGAAATGTTGAAACTGCTTATCAAAAAAGAGCTGATTTGACTGAACAATTAGTGGAAACCGTAAAAGGAGCAAGGGATTTTGAACAAGAAACTCTAACGCAAGTCATCGAAGCCAGATCCAAAGCAACTTCGACTACCATCGATCCTTCAAACTTAACTCCAGAAAGCATCGCACAATTCCAACAAGCACAAGATGGGCTTACGGGCGCGCTCAATCGCTTGATGGTTGTAGTTGAGAGATATCCAGATTTGAAATCCAATCAGAACTTTTTAGCGCTTCAAACTTCTTTGGAAAGCATGGCAGAAGAAATTCGATTTGAACAAAGAAAATTCAATGAAACAGCTGAGGTTTACAATACCTACATTCAGAAAGTTCCAAACAATATGATTGCCAACTTTGGTAATTTCGAACGCAAAGGATATTTCAAAGCTTCTGAAGGAGCTGAAAATGCACCAACTTTTGAATTTTAAAATTGCTTGGCTTTGAAAAATTTCTCACTCAGCAAAAAACAAGAAAAGAAAATCGTGGAAGCTATTCGAGAAGCTGAATTGAACTCAAGTGGAGAAATTCGAGTTCATATCAGCAAAGAACATGTTGAGAATCATTTAGAGCATGCGATTAGAGTCTTTCAAGATTTGAATATGACTGAAACCAAAGATAGAAATGGAGTGCTTTTTCACGTTTTTATTAAGGATAGGAAATTTACGATCATAGGAGATAAAGGAATCAATGAGAAAGTACCTGAAGATTTTTGGAATGATATAAAAAACGAAGTGATTAAAAATTTTAAAAAAGAAAAATACGTGAAAGGCTTGTCCAAAGGAATTCGTATGACTGGCAAAGCCTTGAAAAAATATTTCCCGTACCAAGATGATGATGTAAATGAATTGCCGGATGAGATTACTTGGGGTTAATTGTATAGTCGTATTCTTGTTGCATCTAAGTTTAAATTTATTTGCGCAAACTCCTTATGATGTCACTAAGAAAGGTTATAAACCTGAAATAAAATTAGTGCATGACTTTGGGGAAATCTTCGAAGAAAGTGAGAGAGTAGCACTCGAAAGAAAGTTGGTCGATTATAACGATTCAACTTCTGTTCAAATTGTCGTTGTTACATTTAAAAATTTAGAAGGTTATCCGATTGAGTTGCTGGGCAATGAAATAGGTGAGAAATGGGGCGTTGGTCAAAAAGATTTACACAATGGAATTGTAATTGTTTTTAGTAAAGACGATCGTTTGGTCACTCTGAGAGGTGGGTATGGAATTCAAGCCAAAATGCCACCTACCATTGAAAAGTTGATCATCTCTCAAGAAATGATACCTTATTTCAAACAAGAACGCTATTATGAAGGCATCGATAAAGCAATTGATGCAATTCAGCTTCAATTGGCGGGTCAATATGAAGCAATCCCAAAATCACAAGACGGTCCAAAAGGCGAAATCATCGTTTTCTTAATATTTATAGGAATTTTCATAGTCATCGTATTTGCTTCAGGCGGCGGTCATGGAGGTGGTAGAGGTGGAGGTTGGAAAAATGTAATCATCACCAATACTGGAAGTTCTCCATGGACCGGAGGTGGTTTCGGTGGTGGATTTGGAAGTGGTGGTGGATTTGGCGGATTCGGAGGTGGAAGTTTTGGTGGAGGTGGAGCGACCGGAAGTTGGTAGAGTCAATTAAAACCTATACTGTTACTCCAACTAATTTTTATACATTTACTTCATGATGGATTTGAATTTGATTTATTCAGCTAAACGCATAGGCGTTGGTGAAAGCAAAGATTTTAGAACTTCTTACCAAAGAGATTTCGACCGAATCATATTTTCTTCTGCTTTTAGAAGATTGCAAAATAAAACCCAAGTTTTTCCATTGCCAGGAAGTGTTTTTGTTCACAATCGATTGACGCATTCTTTGGAAGTCGCTTCCGTTGGAAGATCTTTGGGAAGTATTATCGGTGAATTTATTGTCAAAGAGTTCAATGATGTTCTCACAGATGAATCAAAAGATTTTTATCAGCATAATTTATACAATGTCGTTTCCTCTGCTTGTTTGTGTCACGACATTGGAAATCCAGCTTTTGGGCACTCGGGTGAAGATGCAATTGCTTCTTTTTTTGAAAGAAATACAGAAAAACTTAAATCGAGATTTTCCGATAAACAATGGACGGATTTTATTCATTTCGAAGGAAATGCCAATGCGATTCGAATTCTCACTCAAAAACAAAGTGGAAAAATTCAAGGAAGTATTGCTTTGACTTATGCAACTTTAGCGTCCATTGCTAAATATCCTTGCGAATCAGTCGCTCGAAATAAAGATATTTTGCACAGAAAGAAGTTTGGGTTTTTTCAAGCTGAAAAAGAAAATTTCCAAGACATCGCCAAAGAAACTCAATTGATAGAAGATAGTTCAAATCCTTTGGTTTTCAAAAGACACCCATTCGTTTGGTTGGTCGAAGCAGCTGACGATATTTGCTACAATATCATTGATTTGGAAGATTCTCATAGATTAGGAATCATCGATCATGATAAATGTAAAGATTTATTGATGGAATTAATTCATGCTTTGGATCCAAAAAATGGAATTCATAGTTTGAAAAATCGCCATGAATTGATGTCGGATCGAAATGAGAAAATTGCTTTTCTCAGAGCAAAATGCATTGGTTTACTCATAGAAAAGTCGGCCGAAGTTTATAAAGCTCAAATCCATAAAATTTTGGAAGGTAATTTAGAGCAATCACTTTTGGATTTAATTTCTGAAGTTAGTTCAACTCAAACCGATGCAGTCCTAAAGGAAATCGAGAGTTTCTCCTTTGAAAACATTTACAATCATCATTCAGTTGTAGAAATTGAAAATGCTGGATACAATGTGATGTATGAATTGTTGTCACACTTTATTTGGCCTATTTTAATTCCTGCTGAAAATCGTTCTAAATCCGAAGAAAAAGCCATTAAACTCATACCGAATCAATTCTTGTATGAAGATGCTTCAGATTATGAAAAGGTTTTAGGAGTTTTGGATTTTGTTTCCGGAATGACAGATAATTACGCTTCGGAATTGTACCGAAAAATCAAAGGAATTGAAATCGGAATGAGAAGGTAAATTTATTTGAAATTAAATGTTCTGTCATCGATGTTCGGATTGATTTGAATTGAATTTACTTTGATTACATACTCTCCTCCTTCCTTAGGTTGTCCAATCATACGGGTTGAAAATTTCAATCCATCAAATTCTTTGTAATCGTAAAAATAAATTCTTTCATCTTTATTTTCTTCCCAAAGTGTTGAATAATCTTCAGTTGAAAAGCAATAAATCGATTGATTTACATTTTTTGTCAATTCAACCATATAACACTCTTTTCCTTCACTATTTGATTTTCCTAAATATTTTGCTTCAAATCCTTTCTTTTTATAATCCAAAATATCAGATTCGAATGAATCGGGTTGATATGTTTCTAAAATTTCATTTTTCCCAGAAATACTGTTGTAAGTCCAACCATTTTTTCCATCATAACCTTCGTTCAACAATTCATTTCCTTCAATGATAAAAACTACTTTTTTCTGATAAGGTCTTTTGTGATAAACAACCATCGGAAAAGATTGCTCCAAACTCAAAATCGCATCACCTCGCATGATAATGCTGTTTAGGTTTTTCCAATTTTTTATTCCTCCAGAATTCTCTAAGTTTTGATGTATGATTTCTTCTGCGGTCTGTGCATTTAAACCAAAGCCAATGATTAAAAATAAGATCAAAGTTAACTTTCTCATACTGCTCATTTTACATTTTTTCATAGATTTCTCTAATCTTTTTTGTGTTAATTATTTCTCTCCAATTTTTTCCTAAAGCATTTTCCCATAAAGGTTCTAAATTCAATGCTACCTCAGTCATTTTATTCATTTGCTCGTCCGATAAATTGGAACAAATATTTTTTGGAAGTTGAATTTCATGTTTTTCCAACATTTTTTTGAAAGTTTTCACTCCTTCTGGATAAAATTCTTCAATTTGATTGAAAGCGATACAATTTCCAATGCCATGTTTGATGCCCAAAACATAAGACAAACCATAACTCAGAGCGTGAGCAATTCCAACCTGCGAATAGGCTATGCTCATTCCACCATGCCAAGATGCCATCATCAAATCCTCTCTGCATTCATCGTCCCAATCATCTTTTTCTAAATAAACTTTATGACACAAATCCAAAGCTTTTTCGCCATAACTTTTGCTAAAAGCATTGAGATAAGTTCCGTTCAAAGATTCGATGCAATGTATAAAGCAATCCATGCCTGTATAAAAAGATTGTTCCTTGGGAGCCGATTGAGTCAAATTTGGATCGAGTATCACTTGGTCAAAAGGTGTGAAATCCGAATTGATTCCTAATTTTTTTTCAGGTCCAGTCAAAACACAAGTTCTCGAAACTTCAGCACCAGTTCCACTTAACGTAGGAATTCCTACATGGTAAACGCCTTTGTTTTTTATCAAATCCCAACCCTGATAATCGGCAGAAGATCCTTCGTTGGTCATCATGAGCGATACAGCTTTGGTCATGTCCAAAACGCTTCCTCCACCAAATCCAATTATACCTGAAACTTCACCGAATTTCTCTTTCAATTGTTGATTGAGTGAATCTACTTCATCTGTAGTCGGTTCGTGGGTTGTATCGATGAAAAATATTTCGTCATTAGCTCTTAAAGGAATATTTTCTATCAATTTTTTTCCTTTGAAATAATGATCAGCAAAATAAACAAATGGAGAACCGTTTTTTCGAAAGGGTTCAATGATTTCTTCCAATTGCGAAGAACTATTGTGACCATAAATGACACGAGGAACCATTGGGAAATTTTTGAAACTCATTATTTTGCTTTTAATTGTTGTTTTAGAAATGCATTTGCTTTTTTTAGATCCTCTGGAGTATCGATTCCAAAACCCATAAAATCTGTTTCCAGAACTTTTATTTTCATGCCATATTCTAAATATCGCAATTGTTCTAACTTTTCTGCTTTTTCATTCTGCAACATAGGTAATTTAGAGAACTTTAGCAACGCACTTTTTCTAAAAGCATAAATTCCAATGTGCTGAAAGTATTTGGCTCGGAAATTTGTCTCTCTTGGATAAGGAATTGGACTTCTTGAAAAATACAATGCAAAGTTGTTCACATCCCAATTGACTTTTACGCAATTTGGATCGTTGATTTCATCCAAATCATCGATTTCTTGAGCCAAAGTTGCCAAAGAAATCTCTTCATTCAAATCGTTTTTATAAGCCAAAATTAATTTTTCCAGTGCTTCTTTATTCACAAACGGCTCGTCGCCCTGAATGTTCAAAACGATATCGCAATCTATATCTTCTACTGCTTCAGCGATTCTGTCACTTCCCGTTTGATGCTCAATTTTACTCATAATGGCTTTTCCACCATTTTGAGTTATTTCATCAAAAATAATTTCAGAATCCGTCGCTACAAAGACTTCATCGAAAAGTTTTGTTTTTACAGTGTTTTTATAAGTTGTCAATATAACTGTTTCTTCACCTAATTGAGCCATTAGTTTTCCAGGAAATCGTGAGGCTGCATATCTTGCGGGTATAACGGCAATTATCTTCAAAATTCATTAATTGTTTTGTCAAATTTACAAAAATTGAATTTGCTTTTTAGAAAATAAATTGATCAAACACTAAACATGCATTTGAAGTTATTGTTGATTAAATAAAGTTTGTAAGATGAAATCGATTGAAGTCTTTATGTTATGAATTTAATTTCTTGATTTTCAATTCTATATTCGTTTGATTAAGTCAATTCATCAAATCAAATATTCAACAAATATGAATTTTGTTTAGAAAGAATTATCTTTACAGTCTAAAATTTATAGCCATTTCAACAAAAATAGAAAATACACAAACTTTGAATCTTCTTTTTGACAAGGAGGGTTTTTCGTATTGTTATGAAAAACCGAATTACAATGTACCCAAAGTTCATCGATTCAACGTTCAATATGTGAGTCAATGGGAAAAAGAAGTGATCCAAGAATTGGAAGTCAATTTGAGGTTGAGGAGAAATTTTGAAAAAGTAAACATTGGGTTTATTTCTTCGTTTTTCAATTTAGTTCCAAATACATATGACGATTTGGGAGCTGATGTTTTGCTCAATTTTAGTGAAGCTGAATTCGAAAACAATGCTTTATTGTCAGGTGACACGAATTTAGGTTTAAATGTAGTTTTCGGAACTTCTCAACTTTTGATCGATAAGTTGAATGAATTGTACAAAGAAGTGAATTTTTATCATTCGGCTCAAGTTTTATTCAATACCATTGAAATCACGGATCAGGAAGTTCTTCATTTGAATTTAAATTCAAAAAGTTTAGAAATTGTAGTTTTCAAGGATGAAAAGCTGCTTTTTTACAATTTATTCGAAGCTTTAGTAGATGAAGATATTTTGTTTTATACGCTTTTTACTTTGGAGCAATTGAATTTAAGTGCCAATGAAATTCATCTGAAGACTTATGGAGAATTGATGCCGAATACCAAAGTTTATCAAACTTTGAAAAAATACATTCGCCATGTAAAAACAGCGATGAAAGACGAAGAATTTTTAAAAAATTATACATTATACAATTTAGAAAAATGCGAATTATCTCAGGAGCTTTTAAAGGAAGAAGAATCATAGCGCCAGCCAATTTGCCCGTACGACCGACCACGGATTTTGCCAAAGAAGCTCTTTTCAACGTTTTGAATCATCATTATTTTTTCGATGAAATATCAGTGTTGGATTTGTTTGCAGGTATTGGAAGTGTAGGTTTGGAATTTGCGTCGAGAGGAAGTAAGAGAATAGTTGCAGTAGATAGCGAAATCGGTTGTGTGAAATTTGTTTCAAGTGTTGTAGAGAAACTTGAAATCGGAAATCAAATGACAGTTGTTAGAGATGATGTTTTTAAGTTTTTGTCGAAAAACAATCAAGGTTCATTCGATATAATTTTTGCAGATCCATTTTATGAAATGGAAATGAATGAATTCATTGAAATGATACAATTGATCAGAGGAAATAATTGGTTGAAGGAAGGAGGAGAGTTGATTTTGGAACATTCGAAAAACATTGTGTTTGATGAAAGTAATGAAGGTTGGAAACAATCGAGAAGATATGGCAATGTGAATTTTTCGTTTTTTAAATTTGATAATATTTAATCGATACGATTTGATCAATAAAAAAAGCTCTTAGATTTCTAAGAGCTTTTGTGTATAAGAAAACTATGTTTTTTTAATTTAAAATTTCGTATTCGATATTCATGATTCCTTGGTCAATATTACCAATTTCTTCAAAAGCAGCTTTGCTCAAATCGAGTACGCGAGATTTTACAAAAGGTCCTCTGTCGTTGATTTCAACTATAACAGATTTTCCATTGTTTTTGTTAGTAACTCTAAGTTTAGTTCCGAATGGTAATGTTTTGTGAGCAGCGGTAAATTCATTCATGTCGTAAACATCTCCGCTTGCCGTTAATTTTCCATGGAATTTCCCTCCATACCATGAAGCTACTCCACTTCCAGTCGCATTAGATTCGTTGATGATGGTCGCACCACCAAAAACTAAGAAACTTGTTAATAATAAAAATGTGTAAAATGATTTCATGTCTGATCTTTTTCAGATTCGATTGCAAAAATACACCAGATGTTCATTTTAAAAATATGCTCGACAAAAGTTGTTAAATTTTGGGCCAGAAAAACCCTTGAACTCCTTTATTTAATGCGTTTTCCAGAGATAGTTAAAATGATGTTAAAATAGTGCGAAATGTTAAAATTGTTAAGAGGTATATGTTTTTGAGTAAAAAATAAGAATCAAAACACTTGAAGATTTATCGTTCTAAGTGCTTTGATTCTTAGGGTTTTGTAGATTTTATTTGAGAAAGGGATGAAATTATTGACTCAACAACTTTTTGACAGTATCGGCTATCAATTTACCTTCGGCTTGTCCTGCCAATTGAGAATTGGCCAATCCCATAACTTTTCCCATATCTTTCATGGAGGAAGCGCCAGTTTGCTCGATAAATGCTTTGATTTTTGATTCTAATTCTTCAGCAGAAAGTTGCTGAGGTAAAAATCCTTGTATGATTTCAGCTTGCGCCAATTCTTTTTCTGCCAATTCATTCCTATTGTTGTTAGAAAACTGTTCTGCAGCTTCTTTTCTTTGTTTGATTAGTTTTTGAAGAATTGCAATTTCTTGTTTTTCATCGACCTCATTTGGGTTTCCAGAAGTTTTGAGCAATAGTAATTCAGATTTTACAGCTCTAAGAGCTTCCAATGCGATTTGATTTTTTGATCGCATGGCATCTTTCATTTGTTCGGTTATTTTTGATTCTAAACTCATTGATTTAAATTTTTACAAATATACGAAGACTTGAAGTTTTAGTCAGAAGTTGAGTATGATATGTTTAAAATTGATCAAGTTCAAATTAAGAGTTGAAAATATCGAATCAAGGAAAGTGTTTTTGTTGAATAAATAATTTTTTGAATCAAAAAAAGAGTTACAAAGAAATGAAATTCAGCAAATTTATTGGGATTGTCCAAATCATTAATGCCTACTTAGTTAATAATATTTATAATTGCTTAAGTCAATAATGTTTAAACATAAAAAATTGGCTACATTTGCAGTCCAAATTTTTTAATAAATGAATATTACTCAAAACAATATCGATGATTTAAATGCTGTATTGACAGTAATAATCGAAAAAGAAGATTATCAGGAGAAAGTAGAAAAAGTATTGAAAGACTATAGGAAGAACGCGACTATCAAAGGTTTTAGAAAAGGTCAAGTTCCTATGAGTTTTATAAAAAAGCAACATGAAAAAGCGGTTATTTTTGATGAAGTAAATCAGTTGCTTCAGCAAGGAATTAACGAGCATATTCAAAAGGAAAAGATATCTATTTTAGGAAATCCACTTCCGATCGCTGATGAATCTTTTGATTGGGACGCAGATCAATTGAAGTTTGAATTCGAATTAGGTTTGGCTCCTGAGTTTGATGTTGATTTAAGTAAAGTTGAAGTAGAAACTTACAAAGTGAAAGTCGATGATGAGGAAGTTCAGAAATATGTAGAGAACTTTGCCAAGCGTTTCGGTAGTATGAAATCTTTGGATAAAGTTGCTAAGGATGGTGAAGTGAACATCAAAGTTATCATCAAAGAATTAGACGAAGATAAAAAAGTAGTTGAAGGAGGTTTAGAAAAGGAAACTTTCTTATTTACTGAAGAAATTGCCAATGCAAAAGATTTTCATGGCAAAAAGGTAGGTGATGTTGTAGTTGTGAATTCAAAAGATTTATACGAAGATCCGATGAGCCTTGAGAATACTTTGGGATTGACTGCAGAGGAAATAGCTACTTTCGATAAAGATTTAGAAGTTACTATCAAAGAAATTACAGCTATGGAAGCTTCAGAAATCAATCAAGAGTTGTTCGATAAAGTTTATGGCGAAGGAGCTGTAAAAGATGAAGCTGAATTCAGACAAAAAATCAGAGAAGAAGCAGAAAAAATGTACGCGAGAGAAACTGATAAACAAATGATGAATGATGTGGTGAAATCTTTGATCGATATTACTAAGTTCGATTTGCCGAATGACTTTTTGAGCCGTTGGTTGCATCAAACCAATGATAAAATCGAATCTTTAGAAGCTGCAAAAGAACAGTTAGTGAAAGAAGAAGAAGGTTTGAGGTATCAATTGATCGAATCAAAAGTTGCAGAAAAATATGAATTAAATGTTGAGTATGCCGATGTAGAAGCGACTGCGAAAAAGTTGATCAAGGAACAATTGGCAATGTATGGTCAAACCAATATGCCGGAAGAAGATTTGGAGAAAATCGTTCAGAGTTCATTACAAAATCAAGAAGAATTCAGACGAATGGCAGATCAGGTTTTTGCAGATAAAATGATGCAAGCTTTTAAAGAAAATGCCAAATTAACTCAGAAAGAAGTTACGTTTGATGAGTTTGTTAAAATAATGGAAGACAAACAAAAAGCAGCTGAAGCTTAACTTAATCATTCTATTCAGTAAAAAGTTTATTAACTTTGAACTTGAAATAAGAGATTTATGAATTACGGAAAAGAATTTAAAAAATACGCAACGGGTCATCACGGCATACAAAGCCTACATGTAGAAAGCTATGTAGAAAGTATGACTCCGTATATAGTTGAGGAAAGAAAATTAAATGTCGCTCAAATGGACGTGTTCTCACGTTTGATGATGGACAGAATTATTTTTCTTGGAACTCCTATCAACGATGAAATCGCAAATATCATTCAAGCACAATTGTTGTTTTTAGAAAGTGTCGATGCGTCCAAAGACATTCAGATTTATATCAATTCACCAGGAGGTGGAGTATATGCTGGATTGGGAATTTACGATACTATGCAATTGGTGAAACCTGATGTAGCTACAATTTGTACAGGTATGGCAGCTTCTATGGGAGCTGTGCTTTTATGTGCAGGTGCAGAAGGTAAACGCTCAGCTTTGAAACATTCAAGAGTGATGATTCATCAACCTCTCGGTGGTGCACAAGGTCAAGCGAGTGATATGGAAATTACTTTGAAAGAAATTCTAAAGTTAAAAGATGAATTGTATCAAATCATCTCTTTGCATTCTGGACAACCGATCGATAGAATTCGCCAGGACGGAGACAGAGATTATTGGATGAATTCAACCGAAGCGAAGGAATATGGAATGGTGGACGAAGTTCTACTTCCAAAGAAATAAATAATTTTCTTTAAACAAAAACAAGGTTACTTGTTATGAGTGGTCAACTTTGATGCTCATATCTGAGTAACCTTTTTTATTTTAATAAATTTCGAGTTTTCGATGGATGAACTATCTTATTATTTAAATAAATAGGATTTTGTTGGGATGACAGTTGAAAACATTTGTTTAAAGTTCGTACATTTGCACACTTAAAATTGAGGAAGTTGGAAGAAAATAAATGTTCTTTTTGTGGAAGGCCTAAGAGTGATGTTAACTTATTAGTAGCTGGAATCGATGGATTTATATGCGATCAATGTGTGGGTCAAGCATATGGAATTGTAGAAGAAGAAGCTGCTTATAACAAACGAAACGAATTGGTTGATCCTTTGCCGTTAAAATCACCTAAGGCTATCAAATCTTTTTTGGATGAATATATCATCGGTCAAGACACGGCCAAAAAGATTTTATCTGTAGCCGTATTTAACCATTATAAAAGAATTCTAAATCCAAATGTCGAGGATGATGATGTAGAAATCGACAAATCGAATGTTGTTTTGGTGGGAGAAACTGGAAGTGGAAAAACTTTGTTGGCCAAATCAATCGCTCGACTTTTGAATGTTCCTTTTACGATAGTCGATGCAACTGTTTTAACAGAAGCAGGTTATGTAGGTGAAGATGTAGAAGGAATTTTAACTCGATTGTTACAAGATGCTGATTACAATGTAGAATTGGCAGAAAAAGGAATTGTTTTTATTGATGAAATCGATAAAGTAGCGAGAAAGAGCGATAATCCATCCATTACACGAGATGTTTCAGGAGAAGGAGTTCAACAAGCAATGTTGAAGATTTTGGAAGGAACTATTGTCAACGTTCCACCTAAAGGAGGAAGAAAACATCCCGACCAAAAATTTGTTGAAGTCAATACCAAAGATATTTTATTCATAGCCGGAGGAGCTTTCTCTGGAATCGAAAGACATATTGCAAATCGCTTAAATACGCATGTGATAGGATTTAAAAATGACGAAGTAAATTCAGAAGCAAGTGAATTGCTCGATGAGGTAAATGCTATGGATTTGAAGGCATTTGGATTGATTCCAGAATTAATTGGTCGATTGCCAGTTATTGCAAATTTAAAACCTTTGGACGATGCAGCAATGAAGAGAATTTTGACTGAGCCAAAAAATGCTTTGATCAAACAATATGAGAAACTTTTCGCATTGGACGGAGTTAAACTTATTGTAACTGAAGATGCATTGGATTATATCGTTGAAAAAGCCAAAGATTTAGGATTGGGTGCGAGAGGACTTAGGTCAGTAACCGAAGTTATTTTTACAGATCTGATGTATGCAATTGATGAACTTCCTGAAGAATTTACATTGACAAAAGAAATTATAAAAGAGAATGAAATCACTGGAGAAATAAGATTTCTTCAAAAAACAGATTAGAATATAGTTAAGCTATTAAAAATTACATATATTTGTCAAATATTTGTAACCATTTTTTAGAGTGGAGGAAAAATTTAGAAAACCAACCTTAAATTTATATTAATGAAACATAACTACTTAATTTGGTCATTGTGCCTTAGCATAATATCAGGTATTGCTTTCGCTCAAGATGCTAATATTGTAGGTAACATGAAGGTGAAAGTTGAACCTAACACCTTGTTTTATTTCGGTGAAAACCTGAACCTTAATCAAAATGTTACTGAGAATAAAGTTATAGAAAACGAAGGCAACATTAAAATCGATGGAAATCTAACCAATGCACATGTTACAGGTGAAAACTTTGTAAGTACGTGGATCAATAAAGATAGCTACGGACAAGTAATCATCAATGAATCAAGCACCGCAGGAAAGTTAGCAATGGAAAAAGGTAAAATAGATCCAGCAGCTTTTGCATGGGGTCAATTTGCTATCCCTTTTGCTTATACCAATGCTCAAGAAGCTATGCAAAATCTTTTTGGAGTTGATTATACTTCAAGTACCAATCGCTACAATGCTTCGATGATGGTTTGGAACAACAACAAACCAAGATGGGATCACTTGAATGCTTCCAGTATTCTGAAACCAGGAGATTATGTGATATTGAACTTGTCAGCTGATGAAGGAAATGTATTAGGTGCAATGAATACTAATGATGTACTTATTTATAAAGGTGCACCGACGAATAAAGTGCATAGTATTACTGGTATATCTTCAAACTTTTATCAAACCATTGGTAATGAATGGAATGACTGGAGAAGTAAGCAGAATTATTATAACGAAAAATACCATACATATATCGAAGACCATTTAAGAGATTTGGATACTGATCCAGCAAATTATGGTAAACATAGCTATCAATTTGGAAATCCATATACATCAAATATCGATTTATCATTGTTTGCAGATTCGAATTTGATAGGAGTTTTTAAATTTGGAAACTTGGATTGGAACATAGACTCAGGCTCTTCAACTGATGTTGATGCTGCTAAAAAAGCAACATACAATGGTACAATTTGGGCTGGAGATGCAGAAGCTTTGATCGCTAAACCATTTGAACCGTTTGTTTTAACTTATGCAGATGGAAATATTCCTGCGAGTTTTAATTTCAACGATATGATGAAGACTTTCAGCATGACTTCTAATGCAAATGGTTTGAATCAACCTTCTCCTTTGGTTCCTGGTCAATCAAATTACCAAACAGAAGGTGTAAATAATGCAGATTTCTATCAGTTGAGATTAAATCTTTATGACGAAAATGATGCATTTACTGGCAATAGAATTTTCGTAGTTGTTACCAACGGTATTGAAAACGGAACTCCAAATAATTTAGAATCTGAATATTCAGATTTCGGAAATAGAAACGGTTTCTATTTGGCACAAGAAAATGCAGAAGGTTTACCAGTGAATTCTTCTGCAAGAAAAATGGATATAAATACAGTGAATTTGGATTTTGAAAACAAACCAATTCCATTGTTCTTTAACAGAGAAGCAGGTGATTCCAATGGTTATTACTTAAAAGCTGATTTGTTCTATGGAAGTATTTTCAATCAATTAGAAGAAGAAAATTATTCAGACCAAAATTCATTCTATTTTTATGATCAAACCGAAGATATTTTTATTCCAATCACCTCAGACTTTAATTATTATATAGGTCCAGATGATATTTATGGAGAGAAAATCAGATATGAATTGTATTGGAATGTTAATCCAGATGATAGATTAGGTTTAGGTGAAGAATTAACAGGCCATACAATTGTTTATAAAGATCAATTGGTTCATAAAGTAAGATTCAACCAAAATTGGAACACTGCTGAAGTAAAAGTTTTTGACTTATCAGGTAGAAATATCTTAACTTATAATAATGTTGACACCAAAACTGATTTAACCATTAAGTTAGATGTATCAGGTGTTTATTTTGTAAGAATCAAAGCAGATACTGGTGAAGTGTACACTCAGAAAATATTAAAATAAACCATTGCCAACCTAAAAAGAATAAAAATGAAAAATTTTATAGTCAACTTTATACTACTAATATTACCAATTGCTACTGCTTTTGCTCAAGTTCCACCACCACCACCAGATTTTGGTGAAGATGCTTCAGGAGGACCAGGTGCGCCATCACAAACTCCGATTGACCAAATTGAGTTTATGATAGTTTTAGGTGCCGTGGCTCTTATTTTAGGAACTTATTACTATTACAAAAGAAATAAAGTTAGCGAAGCATAAGTTTTAACGTATATATAAGACAAAAACCCTTTCTATTTTAGGAAGGGTTTTTATATTTGAAAAAACATTAAATGAATGAAAAAGTTATTTAGCTTATTGGTCCTGATTTCTGTGATGAGCGTAAATGCTCAATTTAAAATCTCAGGTGAAATTCAAAACTTCAACGAAAAATCCTTGCTTGTTCATATCAATCAAGGCCCAAAAAATAAAATAGTAAATAAAATTACTACGGATAAAAATGGAAAATTCACGGTCAATATACCCGAAAAATACCACGGTATGATCAATCTAACCGATGATTCTAAACAGGCGAATATCGATATTCTAACAGATAATGAAGAAGTTGCTTTCAAAGCTGAATATATCAATCAAGATTTCCAAAACATCAATTATACCAAAGGAAAAACTGCAATTGCTTTTAATGAATATCAATCTTTTCTAACGTTTCAAAATTTGAAATCTGATATATTTCCTGTGCTAAAATCTTATTATAAGTCAGATGAAGATTTCTTTAAAGCAATTATCAAAGAAGAACAAAGAATCGAAAATTTAAATCCATCCAATAATTCTCCTTTGTTGGATTATTATAGTTCATTGATCGATTTGGCTAATACTAATTTTGATAATGAAGAAAGTGCCTTAGAACATAAACAAAAAATCATGCATCGTTTGGTCAACGATAATGACAATTTAGAATCATCAGGCTTGCTTTCAAGACTTGTTTTGGATTATATACGCGCTTCAATTTTTGGATCTAAATCTCAAGCAGAAATTCAAAACAAAGTAAAAGTTGCAATTGATCAATTGATCGAGCAAACAATCATCGATACACCTCGTGGACAATACGTTTTGTCTGCTGTGTTTGAAGTTCTACCCGAAAATCAATTCGGTGATTTGTTGGCTTCTTATTATGATATGGTAAATGCTTTGACTTGTGAATTGACCGACGAATTGAAAACGAATTTGTATGCGCACAATATGAAAAATCCTGGTGCTGAAATTCCAAATATCAAATTCAAAAAAGCCGTCAATGGATACGAATCACTTTATGATATAAAAGCTGATAAAAAAATCATTTTGTTTTGGGCATCTTGGTGTCCTGCTTGTATGAGCGAAATGCCTTATATAGAACAGTATTACGAAAATTTCAAAAAGGAAGGCGGAGAGATAGTTGCGATTTCTTTGGATTATGATTTAAATGAATTTGAAAATGCAACCAAAAATTATCCATGGATCAATTATACAGAATTGTTGAGATGGGATACTCAAGGTGTCGAGTCATTCGGAATTCAATCCACACCAACTTTGTTTTTGGTGGATAAAGACAATAAATTGATCAAAAGAGCCAACCATATTTCAGAGCTTTTTGAAGATTAAAATTTAATTGAATGTAAATTATATCATACCTCGGGATTTTATCTCGAGGTATTTGTTTATAGTATCGATTTCTAAATCTTCAGGTCTTGTCAAAATCGTTTGAATTCCATGTTTATTTAACTCTAAAACGATTTGTTGCTTTTCATATATGAATTTCTCAATCAATCCTTTTTGGTAAGGATCTATTTGCTTTTTAGGTGCGTTTAAATAATTTTCCAATTCCGAGTTTTTGAAAAATGTAATGATCAACAAATGATTTTTATTGATCGCTTTCAAATACGGAAGTTGTCTTTGCATAGAATCCAAACTCTCAAAATTTGTAAAAAGTAAAATCAGACTTCTCTGGGTAATTTTATATTTCAATGTATTATAGAGCATTCCAAAATCGCTTTCAATGAAATTGCTTTTGATGTTGTATAAACCATTTGATATCTTTTGTAACTGATCGCTCCTTCGTTCTGCTTTGATCAAATCTTCCATCTGATTTGAAAAAGTAAACATCCCCGCACGGTCTTGATTTTGAAGAACAATATTGCTGAAAACCAAAGTCGCGTTGATGGCATAATCCAACAATGACAAACCATCAAAAGGCATTTTCATCAATCGTCCTTTATCGATGGCACAATAAATTTGCTGTGACTTTTCGTCCACATATTGATTGACCATCAACTTTTGATGTTTAGCGGTCGCTTTCCAATTTATCGTCCGTATATCATCGCCCAAAACATAATTTTTGATTTGTTCAAACTCCATACTATGGCCGATTCTTCTACTTTTTTTCACACCCAATTCATTCAAATGCGCTTTGAAATTGTATAAACTCAATTGGTTCAATCGCAAAAATGATGGGAAAACTTTGATACTTGATTGGGTGTTAAGCACAATTCTTCTTTCTAAAATACGCAAAGGTGAACTCACAAAAACATTCGTATTTCCAAACTCATACAATCCTCTTTCGGTCGGTTTTAATTGATAGGAAATTGTTTTTGCACGATTAGGACTAATTTCCTCTTCGATTTTGAAATCGAAAATCTGAAATTGAATCGGTAATTCATCGATAACCGTAATTTTTACTTTGAAATTAAAATGATTTTCTAAAGAAATTTTCACTGGATTCGTATCGAAATTCGATAGTTTTTCATTTAAAATTCTTTGGCCTTCGATTCCTTTTTTGCTGGAGAATAGTAAATATAATTCGATGAGAATTAATAAAATAATTGCAAATAATAGTAAATTAGCCAGATTTATTATCCATGGAAAATAAAATCCCATGACGTAAAAAATCACGATTGATAGTATGCCATAGAAAAAGTTTCTACCTAAAAATATTTGCTGAATGTACTTCATTAACGAGGAATTTCAATGCTTTCAATGATTTGTTCAATGATTTGTTTGGATGTTAAACCTTCCATTTCTTTTTCTGGTGAAATTACTATTCTATGTTTCAGCGCTGGAATGGCTACATATTTTATATCTTCAGGAATGATGAAATCTCTTCCATTGATTGCAGCCAAAGCTTTGGCCGAATTTAAAATCGAAAGTGATGCACGAGGTGAAGCCCCTAAGAACAAAGATGGATTGTTTCTTGTGGCATGAACAATTGCTGCTATGTATTCAAATAATTTTGGTTCTACGATAACTTCTTGAACGATTTTTTGGAATTCTTTGATTTCATCTGCCGAGAAAATGGCTTGAATCAATTCAGTTGTTTCAGTGTTTTTTCTTTGATTATTGCCTTCAATGATTTTGATTTCTTCTTCCAACGAAGGATAATCCACTTCAATTTTCAATAAAAATCTGTCCAGTTGAGCTTCTGGCAAACGATAAGTTCCTTCTTGTTCAATCGGATTTTGGGTAGCAAAAACCAAAAATGGTGGATTCATATCGTATTGAACGCCATCCATAGTGATTTGTCTTTCTGCCATGACTTCGAACAAAGCTGCCTGAGTTTTTGCTGGTGCACGGTTGATTTCATCGATCAAAACGATATTCGTAAAAATAGGTCCTTTCTTATATTCAAATTCATTGGTTTTCATATTGAAAATAGAAGTTCCCAACACATCTGACGGCATCAAATCAGGTGTGAATTGAATTCTGTTAAATTCCACGTCCATCGTTTTTGCTAATAATTTTGCGGTGATGGTTTTGGCAACTCCTGGAACTCCTTCGATCAAAACATGTCCATTCGCAAATATGCTAACGATCAATAAATCAATAAATTCTTCTTGACCTACAATTACTTTGGATAATTGATTTTTAATTTCTAAAACACCATTTTTTATTTTATCCAAATCCAAACGTTGATTGAAATTTATATTTGATTCATTGGTATCGTTATTTATCGGCTGATTTGATGAAGTTGTATCAAGATTTTCCATAGTTGTATATTTTTGATTGATGATTGAATTTTTCTATTGAATGATTTAATTGAAAGAAATCATCTTTAGTAATATTGTTTTTATGTTTTATTTTCTGAATGATTGAGGTTAATCCTCTACAAGTCGATAGATCAACTGCTGATTTCGCACTCAATATTTCTGCAAAGTCATTTTCTATATCCTTTGAAGTAATGTTATATTTAGTTCGAATTTGCTCCAAAAAATAGTTAATTCTATATTGCGCCATTGCTTGATGATCGGGATGATGTCGATACAATTCCGCCAAAGTTTTTGCGAAATCTAAGGTGTGATTTATGTAAGGAAATATGATAGGAAGTATTCTTTGCCTTCTTTTAGAATTAAAAATCAAATACATCAATCCCATAAGAATCAATAAATACAAAGCGTTCATCAAACTGTTATGCCGTTGTATAAAGCTGAGTGCACTAAAAAAGTCACCATCACTTTTTTCTTCATAGTTGATATTGTAAAATTGATGGTTAGCCCATAATATATTTCCATCTTCTATGTACGAAAAAACTTCTGTTACGTAATTATAATAGTCGTCTTCCAACATATAATAATTGGTGAATATGATGGGTGAACTATGGTAATAAATGTATCCATTGCCGTATCTAATCCTTATGAAATTCGGATAAATTTCATCATCAATTTTTATACTTCCCAAAACTTCAGTGGTTTCGGGATTGAAATTGCTGATGATTGCTGGCCTTCGATAATCCTTTAAAGTATATTTTTCGTTGTTTGAATTATTTTCAAGGATTAAGGATTGAGTCGTTAGATTATTTATATAATAAATTCCCGTTTCGATCTCTAAAATTTCATTAAAAAAATCAGAAGTCTCATAAGTCGATATAAATACGGATCCGCCATAAGATGCTAATTGAGCCAATCTGTCCAAGGCATTGTCTCTTTGCAACATTCTTTCATATATAAATATATACCTGAAATCGTAGTCAGAACCATATTTGCCCAAATCCGCAATAACCTCTTTAACATCAGTGATTTCTGAATTTTCGAAAATATTATCTAACTCCTTTCTTAAAACATAGGTTCCATAAGGAGTGGTTTTGTCTGAAGTATAATAAGGTGTCCAATCGACGCCCGAATCACAACTCATCATCAATAATCCAATGAACAACATGCTATATTTTATCAAACACTTTTTCATTTCAATTGATTTAAAGTGTTAATAAATGAGCTCTCGACTTGTTCGAATTCAATTTCATTCAAATTAAAGTTTCCATACCAAACATAATTGTAGAGATGAGAATTATTTGAAAAATCGGAATGTATTGGATTTTGTTTCAATTCCACTAAATAATCATAATTCGTTTTGTTTTTGTGCCAATTGATTAACTTTTTCTCCGTTAATCGCTGTAAAATCCATAAATAATAAAATCGGATGGCCTTTCTATAATCAGATTCTGATTTTGCTTGTTTGACCAATTCATCAAAGTTTAATTCATCGATTTTCTCTGGATTGGACAATTCTAATTCTTGTGAAATATCGACTTTCACTTTCTTTTTTCTCCCACTGAAGCTAAATCCACCTTGATTTTTGAGCAAAGTATAAACAATAGCTAAAACCCCTAAAGCAATCAGGAAATAAAGTAGAAATTTGAAAAAGTTCATCGATAAATTGAGGGTAGGAAAGTTCCAGTTAGATTCTTTTTTAGTTTTAACTTCTTTATGATAATTGAATTTATTTCCTTTGTATTTTTCTTTGAAACTTTCATCGAGTTTTCGTTGAGTATAATCAAATGTTGTAGGTTCGGATGCTGGTTCGACAGCTTCATATATTTGTTCACTTGGTGGGGCTACGATAAATTCATCTGAATTTTGACCGAAGAGAAAATTCCAATAAAAAGTTAATATCAATCCCAAAAAAACAAATTTATAGCTTCTCATGACCGATTTCATTTAGTAAGATGGAAATGTCCTCTTGGTTCTTTTTATAAACTCTATGTGGATAAATCAAATAATACCAGCTGATCAAAGCCAAACTTCCTAAAACAATAATAGAAGCGAGAAGTATAGGCATGTTTTTGGCGTACTGCGTCAAATATCCTTCTATAAATGCAGCTGCTAAAGTAAATGGAAATGTGCTGATAACTATTTTAATCGCTGCTTTTCCTTTTTGAAAAAAAGCTTGTTTTCTACTTAAAATTCCTGGGAAAAGATAACTGGTTCCCATCAAAATTCCAGCACCTATTTCTATACACATTGCAAATATCTCCATTGCTCCATGCATCCAAATCGTTCTTAGGGAAAGAAAGAAATATCCTTTTTCATAAAACATATACTGAAAACTTCCAACCATCACTCCATTGACCAACATAAAATAAAGCGATCCAATTCCACCGAAAATTCCATAAATGAAGGCCATGAGTCCTACGCGAAGATTATTGAATGCGATATGAAAAAAACTGTTGAAATCCCCAAAAACACTCGTGTTGTTGTACACTGCCAATGGATCACCATTTTCTATATTTCTCTCGGTCATATTTACATAATCATCACCCAAAAATGAACGAACGAATTCAGGTTCATAGATGGCTGAAAAAGCACCTATCAAAACCATAAGGAAAAATACAGCAAATGAAAAGTAAAAGTATTTGCGGTACTGATACATGATCAATGGAATTTCTAATTTCCAAAATTGCATAAAACCTTTGTCCTTTGATTGGTGTCCATAGATTTTATGATAAGCTGTTGTCGTGATTGCATTTAGATATTGGATCACTTTGCTTTTTGGATAATAAGTTTGCGCATAAGCCAAATCGTTGTTCACTTGAATAAATAATTCAGCTAATTTTTCTGGCTTATGTTTGTTGGAATTGTATAAAGTTCTCTCAAATTCCAACCATTTCTCTTTGTTTTGTTTTATAAATGCAGCTTCTCTCAAGTTGTTAATCAATAAGAAATTCCAATGCGTAGGTAAATATATAAAGTTCAATGAGATTTGATCAATAATTAGATTGAATTTTAAATAAACATCAAACAACTATGAATGTCAGAAATTTTTAACAATTTCAAAATAATCTTTACTATATTTAAAATCAACTTGTTAAAACACATAGACCATGAGAACACATTTATTTTTATTATTAATGATTTTTAGTTTTACCTTAAGTAAAGCGCAGTGGGTGGAAATTGACACCGGTTTTGATGTACCTTTTTATGCGGATGTATTTGCGGTAAATTCAGAAGTTGCATTTGTTACAGGTCAAAATGGATTACTACTTAAAACATCAGATGGTGGGGAAACCTGGGAACAAAAAGATTCGGGAACAGATTTAAATTTAGGTAAAATTCAATTCATTACACCTCAAATTGGATTTGTTACAGGTGCAAATGGCCATTTGATTAAGACAGAAGATGGTGGAGAAACTTGGGAACTAAAGAGCATTGAAGGAGTTGGAACTATTTGGGGGATGTCCTTTGTCAATGAAGATTTATTTTTTCTATCCGGTCTTGATTTAGATTTAAACTCAATCATAATTAAAAGTACAGATGGAGGAGATAATTGGGAAATAACCTCAGTAACACTTCCTGTTCAAAAATTAAATGAGATTCAGTTTTTTAATGAGGAAATCGGTTATGCTTCAACCACTATTGGATATCCGGGCTATAATCATGGGATTCTCAAAACTGAAGATGGTGGAGCAAATTGGATGCAACTTGAAAACACTTATTACCCCTTTCAATTTATAGATGAAAACACAGGTTTTTGTTATCCGGACGGTTTATTTAAAACAGTTGATGGTGGCTATAATTTTGAACCCTTAGGCTGTGGAGGAGGATGGGGTTATATTAGTATGTATGTAGTTAATGAAAACAATGCTTGGGGGATTTTAGATGGTTTATTTGATGGAGACGGCTCAACACGAGGTATCGTAAAGGATTATATTTTAGAAGATGGTACATGTATTCAGGAGATTTGGTATGATGATGATCCTTGGATGAATATGAATACTATCCATTTTTCCGATGAAAATACAGGCTATATTGTCGGTTACAGGCATGGAAATCCCACTATATGGAAAAACAGCACAGGTATCAATACAATGAGTACCGCTGAACAGGTTGAAACAGCTAAGATTAAAGTTTATCCTAATCCGGCTTCTGATGTTTTGAATATAGATTTAGGCAAAACTTTTACAGAAATAAAAGTTAGTTTGAGTGATGTAAGTGGAAAACAATTCATTTCAGAAACGCATAAGCAAAAAGATAAACTTTCAATACATACCCAAACTTTACCCAAAGGAGTTTATGTGCTTTCGATTCAAACTTCTCAACACATGTTTAATAAAAAAATCATCATCAACTAAAACTCTCTCACCATGAAAAAATATTTATTGGTTGTATGGCTTTTTATGGTCAGTACTTTCTCTTCTTAGTAAAAACAAATTTCTCTTAAAGTTTACATCACTTAATTTTGTAATTTTACCCACGAACTCATTCGTTCAGTTATTGAAGTTCATTAAAAATGAATTCAATGTAAAGAATATGAAAGCAATATCTATCAGAACACCGATGAATGTAAACGTGGAAGCAAAATTTGCGAGTCCAGGTTCGCGTATATTATCATTTCTGATTGATTTGTTTATTATTTTCATCTACTTTAGAGCTATTGTTTTTTTATTTGATAGCGTTCTGAATTACCATTTTTATGATCTTGGATCAGAAGCCTACGATATAAACATGTTTTACGGTACGCTATTCACTATCACTCTTTTTCCAGCATTTTTTTATTCATTATGGACAGAAATGTTATTCAACGGACAAACGATTGGTAAAATGGTAACTGGAATTCGAGTTGTGAAAATCAATGGTTATAAAGCCGGCTTTTCTGAATATTTCACCCGTTGGGCATTTCGTTTGATCGACTTTTGGACGGGATTCTTTTTAATTTTATTTATGATTCCAATTTTAGGTGAAATTACTGCATTGGTTGTTGGTGGGGTAATGTTGCTCGCTTCAGGATTGGTCGCATTAATATTTGTAGCTCAAACAAAAAATTCTCAACGATTGGGAGATGTAGTGGCAGGCACAACAGTATTAAAATTAAAAGAAAAACACTCGATTGATAGTACTATATTGGTAGAAATAGAAGAGGATTATGTTCCTCGATTTCCTCAGGTGAAATTATTGACCGATAAAGATGCGAGAATCATAAAAGATACCTTTCTCATTGCCAAAAAGAAAAGAGATTATGCAACTATGAGGCGTTTGAAACGTAAACTTGAAACTGTGATGGATATGCAGAGCGATATGAGGGCGCAAGAGTTTATAGAAACGGTGATGAAGGATTTTAATTATTACACACAAAAACTTTAAAAATTGTTTTTAGAAGATTTAAGAGAGAAATTAGAGAATTACGAATTAGATTTACCGGGCGTGGATGCACAACTCAAACTTTCTCCACCTTACCGAGAATATCCGGATTTAGAAGAAGTGAAGAAGACAAATCCAAGGATAGCGGCCGTATTGATTATGTTGTACGAAAATGAAGAAGGAAACATCGAATTTCCAATTATTTTAAGACAAATCTACAACGGCGTACATTCCAATCAATTTTCATTGCCCGGAGGAACTTTCGAACCAGAAGATATCAATTTATCTTATACAGCCATAAGAGAAACGGTCGAAGAGATAGGAGTAGAGGAGGAAAATATTGAAATTATCAAACAATTGACCGAATTATACATAGCTCCCAGCAACTTTTTGGTGTACCCATTCATCGGAATTCATTATGGTGTTCCAGAATTCATCGCAGAAGAAAGAGAAGTTTTAGAAGTTATACCATTGGACTTGGAAGCTTTTTTAGCAGCAGAACCAGAAATTTTCGACAAAAGTTTTTCAGAATATATAGTTGAGATTCCAGGTTATAAGTTAGGAGAAGATGCTTACATTTGGGGCGCAACAGCAATGATTCTAAGTGAGTTCGCTTCATTGCTAGAAAAGCTTTAAATTTGCATTTTAATTAAACTACAAAAAGGAATGGGTAAACAGAAAGCGGTTAAGAAAAATGTGTATAGAGATGCTTTCGGACATCTATATTTTTTGAAGAGAAGTTTAATTTTCATTCTCGGAGCATTTACTTATAATAGATACAATGGTTATAATAAATTAGAAGTTTCAGGAACAGAAAATTTAGTCGATCTTCCAGATACAAACGTTTTGTTTGTGTCCAACCATCAAACTTATTTTGCTGATGTATTTGCAATGTATCACGTGTTTTGTTCATTGAAAAATGGATTTATAAACACTATAAAAAATCCGGTTTATTTACTGAATCCAAAAATTGATTTTTATTATATAGCCGCTGAAGAAACGATGAAAAATAACTTTTTGACCAAGTTGTTTGCTTATACAGGTGCTATCATGGTGAAAAGAACTTGGAGAGAAGCTGGAAAAGAAATCAATCGAAAAGTAAATATTAATGAAGTTACAAATATCGAAAAAGCTTTGGAAAACGGTTGGGTAGTTACTTTCCCTCAAGGTACAACAACTGCATTTGCACCGGGGAGAAGGGGAACTGCACTCATCGTTAGAAAATCAAAACCTATAGTCGTTCCTGTTGTAATCGATGGGTTTAGAAGAGCTTTTGATAAAAAAGGCTTGAAACTCAAAAAGTTAGGAGTGAAAGCTACGATGAAATTCAAAGATCCTATCGATATTGATTATGAAAATGATTCGAATGAAGAAATAATGAAAAAAATTATGGACGCAATCGAACAATCACCAGAGTTTTTGAAAGTGAAACCGATAGATGAAATCGTTCAAGATAGGGAATTACATGATTTTTTTGACTAATGAAAAAAGTACATTTTATAGCGATAGGTGGAAGTGCAATGCATAATTTGGCAATCGCCTTGCACGAAAAGGGATATGAAGTAACTGGATCTGATGATGCGATTTTCGAACCTTCTGCCAGTAGATTGGAAAAACGAGGTCTTCTACCCAAAAAATTGGGATGGTTTCCTGAAAAAATCACTTCGGATTTGGATGCAGTTATTTTAGGTATGCATGCACATGCCGATAATCCCGAAATGATAAAAGCGCAAGAATTAGGTCTGAAAATTTATTCCTATCCTGAATATCTTTACGAACAATCCAAAGAAAAAACCCGTGTGGTTATCGCAGGTTCTCATGGCAAAACTACCATAACTTCCATGGTGCTTCATGTGTTGAATTATCACGACAAAGAAGTCGATTATATGGTCGGTGCGCAATTGGAAGGCTTTGATGTGATGGTTCGACTCACTGAAGAAAATGATTTTATGGTGATGGAAGGCGATGAATATCTATCATCGACTTTGGATAGACGACCGAAAATTCTTTTGTATCAACCCAACATTGCTCTCATCAGTGGAATTGCTTGGGACCATGTCAATGTGTTTCCGACTTTCGAGAATTATGTAGAACAATTCAGACTTTTTGTAGAAAGCATCATCGAAGGAGGAGTTTTGATTTATAATGAAGAAGATGAAGAACTGAAAAAAATCGTGTATGCAACAGAAAAAGCGATAAAAAAGTTTCCTTACAAAGTTCCTGAACATTTTATAGACAATGGGATTACTTATTTAAACACATTCGAAGGACCAATTCCTTTGGAAATTTTCGGTGATCATAATTTGAGTAATTTGGAAGGAGCAAGATTGATTTGTAATCAATTGGGAATTATGGACGATGATTTTTATGAAGCCATACAAAGTTTTAAAGGTGCTTCTAAACGTTTGGAATTGATCCGTAGAACTCCTGAATTTGTTGCTTACAAAGATTTCGCTCATGCACCATCCAAAGTGGTTTCGACTACCAATGCCATGAAAAATCAGTTTCCTGACAAAGAAATCATCGCTTGTTTAGAATTGCATACTTATAGTAGTTTGAATCCTAAATTTTTGACCGAATACGAAGGTGCTTTGGAAAAAGCGGATCATAAAATAGTTTATTACAATCCAGAAGCTTTGAAAATCAAAAGGATGGAACCGATCACTGCCGAAGATATAAAAACTTCTTTTGCTGATGATGAAATTGAGGTTGTTACCAATTCCGATGAATTGAAATTGCATTTGGAGAAAATGGATAGGAAAAATAAGGTGTTTTTGATGATGAGTTCTGCGAATTTTGGTGGAATTGATTTAAATGAACTATTTACTTAATTTTTTTTCGGACATAAGTATTGATTCCAACACTTTCAATCAATTCTTCATTGGCTAAATATTCTAAAGTTTCCAGAACTTTTGCTTTTGGAAATTGAATGAATTCTAAAGTAATGGTCGATAAGTCTTTGGGCGAATCATTCAGGAAATTTAAAATTTCTTTTGGATTGATTTCAACTTTATTTTTCAAACAAACATCACAGACTCCACAATTTTGTTTGGCTTTTTCTCCAAAATATTTAAGAATTAATCTTTCCCTACAAATTTCTGTTTGCGAAGCATAGTAAATCATATCTTGAAGGCGTTTCCATTGTGTGAGTTGCAATTCTTTGAATTCTTTCCAAAGTGTATTTTTGATATGGTTACTTTCTCTTGGACGCAAAAAATAGATGTTTTTCACATCGTAACTTTGATAATGAATGTATTCTTTTTTATTCAATTCATTCAGAGCCATTTTAATTTCCTTGACTGATTTTTGAAGTGCTTTGGCAATTTTAAATTCACTAATCGGCATTTCTTGACTTAGAATTCCTGGATATTTTCTTACCAAAATTTCCAGAATTTTAAGTTGAATCGATTGCTTATTGATAAAACTTTTTGGATTTATATAGACTTGAACTCTACTAAGATTAGCGTTTTCTTCGATAGAAATTACTTCTTTTCTTTCGAGAAAACTCAGAACATTATGAACTTTTCTTTTGTTTAAATCGAATTTTTGAATGAATTCAAAAAAGATAAATTCTTTTTTATCTTCAGGTTTTTCATTTTCTCCAATGTTGAGATAAGTATAGAACATTCGATGGATTTTCTCGTATTCATCTCTTGTCGGTAAATTGGATTTAAAGATATTTTCAATTTTCTCAATGGCATTCGTTTGTAAAAACAAAACAGCTTCAGACCTTAGACCATCGCGACCTGCTCGACCTGCTTCTTGAACATAAGCTTCCAAACTATTTGGCAAATCCATATGAATAATCGATCGTACATTTGATTTGTCGATTCCCATGCCAAAAGCATTGGTAGAAACCATGATTTGATGATCGCTTTTGGTCCAAATTTCTTGTTTGGCTTTTTTCTCTTCATCGGGCAGACGCGCATGAAAGAAATCTGCATTTAAACCTTTTTCGGTAAGGAAATGAGCGATCTCATAAGTTTGTCGTCTTGTTCTAACAAACACTATACTCGAACCTGGATTTCTTTTCAATTCGTAGTATAAATCGTCCAATTCATTTTGAATGATTTTTACTTTATGGATGAGGTTATTTCGCTTTAAAGTGGTCTTAAAAACACTAACATTTTTTAGTTTCAGTGAACTTATGATTTCTTCTTGGACTTTTGGAATTGCCGTAGCGGTCAATGCGAGTATAGGAGCTTTTGGAATTACTTCTCTGATGTCAGAAATTTTCAAATAAGCAGGTCTGAAGTCATGTCCCCATTGCGATATACAATGCGCTTCATCTATGGCGATCAAATCGATATTTAATTCATTCAGAGAATTGATGAATAATTGAGATTGTAAGCGTTCAGGAGCAATATAAAGTAATTTTATTTTTCCTAATCTGCATTGATTCAAGACTTCATTGATTTCTTCAAAATCCAATTGAGAAGTGATAGAGGCTGCACTGATTCCAACTTTTATCAATGCTTGAATTTGATCTTGCATCAAAGCGATCAAAGGTGAAATTACCAGAGTCATTCCTTCAAAAGCAATGGCAGGAATTTGATAGCAAAGTGATTTTCCGCCACCTGTAGGTAAAATAGCAAAAGTGTCATTTTTGCTTAAAACTGCATCGATGATTTCTTTCTGTGGCTGTCTGAAATCCGAATATCCCCAGTATTTTTTTAGTATTTGCTGTGGCGTTTTCACCTATTAGCTTTTGTGTAAATATACGAAATGTATAAGCACGAAAGAGAAATT
>DEQC01000098.1 GCA_002359055.1 Flavobacteriales bacterium UBA3376
AATCAACATTATTTTCAATTGACAACTAACTTATTTGCACGAAAATCAATTCGTTAAATCAAGTCTAAAGTATTATTTTATTTTAAACCAATCATTAATCCAATAAATCTACAATTGGACTACCTATATTTCCATTGGGTTGAGAAATGTGCAACAAAGCTGCTAAAGTCGATGCTATATCGGTCATATAAGTGGTTTGATGAGTTTTACCTTGCTTGATTCCCCAACCCATAAACACCAATGGAATATGACTATCGTAAGGATTCCAAGAACCATGAGTTGTACCTGCTTTACTTCCATAATAATCATACCACTGCGGATCATAAATCAACAAAATATCACCACTTCTATGGAAGTTATATCCGTTGATCGCCATTGATTTTAATGGATTTGGCAATGAAGAATTCGCTAAATTTTCCATATCTACTGCAAAAGATACATGTTCCTGTTTTTTATAAAATCGAATGACCTTGGATTTAATTTCTTCTGCATCCAATTGATTTTCATCAATTAAATGATGATTCAAATGCACTTGATTGTTATATACATTGTAAATCAACTTTTCAAATCCATACTCTTTTTCTAAAATCGAGTTGATTTCATCCATCAATTCTTTTCTCGGAAAAAATCCAGCATTTCCTCTTTCATCGATTACAAATTGTGGATTGTGCGCAGCTCCATGATCTGAACTTAAAAATATTGTATAATTTCCTTTACCGATTTTAGCATCTAAATATTTCAAAAATTCACCTAATTCTTTATCCAAACGCAAATAATTATCTTCAACTTTCGCTGAATTTAAAGCAAATTGATGGCCTATATAATCAGGAGAAGACAAACTAACTGCTAAAAAATCTGGAACTCCCGCAGGATTATTTCCTAAATTTTCATTTTCAATCAAAACTTTCGCAAAATCAAAAGTTATAGTATTACCATAAGGAGTTGTTTTGATCAAATCCCTACCAATTTCTTTTGAAATTTCTTTTAAATTCAATGGGAAAGTCATTTTTTCACCTTTAATAAACGGTTCTTCGTATGGATTATCATCGCTCACATAACTGTTGTAAGTTTCTAAATCATACAAAGTATTCCAACCTTGATTCAAATATTGAGTCGTTCGGTCTTCACGATTGAATTTTTTCACATAATTTGGAAGTTCATCCATATAAAAACTCGAACTCACCCAATTTCCATCGACCATCCAATAAGCAGCATCACCATAATGTCCAACAGGCAAAATCGCTCCTCTATCCTTTAAAGAAACTCCAAAAACTTTCGATTGAAAATCAGTCGCTAACTTCAATTCGTCGGTAATAGTCGAAGTCAACAAATTCTTTGGCGACATCTTTCCTGCTTTATTTGTCGGATCCAATCCAACGCCAGAAACACTATCATCTTGGGTGCAATATACTCGGGTTTGAGTTTTTTTGATGTAAAAATTATTTCCAGCAATTCCATGAATCGCAGGTACACTTCCTGTATAAACCGTACTATGCCCAATCGCTGTATAAGTTGGAACATATGGAATAAATGTATTTTCAGCTGTAAATCCTTCGTTCAACATTCGTTTGAAACCATCTTCACCATAACGATCATAATATTTATACAAATAATCCCAACGCATCTGATCCACTACCAATCCAACCACCAATTTTGGACGTTCAAGGTTTTTTGTTTGAGCATTTAAACCAAAACAAATACAAATGAAACTAAGCAGAAAAAGTTTTCTTAACTGAATGAACATATTGAATTAATCTTTTTTATTAAATAATTTTCAAAACTAATGCTTTATCTTGTAATCTAATTTGCATAAAAGTTAAATTAAAAATAAGATGCAACTACAGATTGGCATTTAACTTGATATTTTCATTGATTCTGAATGATTACAATTATGAAAAAATTTATCCAACTCCTAATATTCTTTAGTTTCACATTTACCATGGCTCAAAAAAAATTCAACTTCGATACTCAATGGAAAGAAATTGAAAAATTAGAACAAAAAGGTTTAAACAAAAGCCTTTTGGCTTCTGTCAATGAAATTTATGAACAAGCAAAGAAGGAAAAAAATTCTCCGCAGCTCATACGCGCACTATTTTATCAATCCAAAATCAATTTGCAAACTTCAGATGATCAAGACATCGAATTAGAAATCATTCAAAATTTCCAAAAGGAAATCGATCAATCCAAAGGTGTCAATCAAGCTTTTTTACAATCTATTTTAGCTGAACTTTACCATACTTATTATATAGAAAATCAATGGAACATCAATCAAAGAACTGCTGTCGAACAAGCTACAACCGATGATTTTAGGTATTGGACAGAAAATATTTTCAAACAGAAAATCCAAGAACTTTACTTGAAATCCTTAGAAAACCCAAAGCTTTTAAAGAATGAAAAAATACAAGATTGGTCATATGTTTTGGAAGAAAACAAGGAAACTCAAGAGTTGAGACCTACGCTTTATGACTTTTTAGCCCATCGTGCAATTGATTATTTCAATTCAGATAACCAATATTTTTATGGAAGTAATTTCGATGCTGAAGACACTGAAATCAAAAACAAAATCATACGCGAAACATTAGAATCGCTCATTCAATTACATCGACAAAAAAACAACAAATCAGCTTTGGCTTACAATGAGTTTTTATTGATGAAAAGAAATGATTCTATTGATGAAACTGATTATTTGAACTTTTATAATAAACATTCAAACAATTCTTTCACTCCTTATATTTTATTAGAAATTTCAAACTTTTACGATTCTAAAATCAGCAGCGAGCCTTCCAAAAACTATGCTGAAAGAAAAAATTGGACAGATAAATCTATACAAATTCTCAACAAAATCATCGAAGATTTTCCTTCGTCGGATTTAATCAATCAAGCCAAAAATAAAATCAAAAGTTATCACGCTCAAGATTTTGATATTTTGATCGAAAGTCACTTTGCTCCTGAAATGAATATTCCATTCAAAGTCACTCATAAAAACGTTGATCAATTGTATTTCAGAATTTTAGAATTCAACGATGAAACTGAAAATCTTTTGAGAAATTATCGAACTGCCAAAGATTCAAACAAACAAAAAGAATTGAATCATTTACTTTCAAAATCAACTCAAATCAAAGCTTTCGATTTACAATTAAAATCTTTTGATGACTTTCAATCCCATTCAACCATCGCTAAATTAGATCCTTTATCCAAAGGAAAATATTTGATTTTAGCTTCGAATGAACCCAATTTCAAAATCAACAATGAAAATTTCAATTTACAACACACCACTTTAAATGTTAGTGAATTCGCATTGGTTTTTAGGGAAAATGAAATTTTGCTCACTCATAGAGAAAATGGTCACCCGATTTCTAATCAAACCATAGAAGTGTATCAAAATAGAAACAATAAAATCACGAAAATTTCAGAGATAACTACCAATGAATTTGGAATTGCCAAATTAGATAAATTCGAAGATAACAATCGATACTATTATTTATCCTTTAAGGTCAAAGGTGAAAATATTTTATATAACAACAACTTTTATCAGCCCTATCCGAGCAAAGAAATTTTCGACCATTCTGAAGTAAAAATCTTCACTGACCGAGCGATTTACAGACCCGGTCAACCTTTGTATTTCAAATTGATCACTTACAAAAACATCGAAAAAAACAAAAGAGAAGTCATAGGCAATCAAAAAATCACTGTCAAATTATTCAATCCAAATTCAAAAGAAATCAATTCAATCGAATTGACAACCAACGAATTCGGTTCAGCTTCTGGTGAATTTATTTTGCCAACTTCCGATCTCAACGGAAATTATTCTTTGCGAATTGAAGATCCAAATACTTTTTATTCTTTCAGCATCGAAGATTACAAAAGACCAAGATTTGAAGTTGAATTCGATCCTTTGGAAGGAACTTATTCATTGGATGATGAAATTACAACTTACGGAAAAGCAGTCGCTTATTCGGGAGCAAACATCGATGACGCAAAAGTAGTTTATCGCGTTTATAGACAAGCGATTTATCCGTTTTGGCCTTGGTGGAGAGGAATTTCTCCGCATATGCCGAGTGAAGAAATCATCCATGGTGAAACACAAACCGATGACGAAGGAAAATTTAAAATTTCTTTCAAAGCCATTCCTGCAGAAAAAAATAAAGACAACGAAAATCCAAGGACTTATACTTACAAAGTCATTGCGGAAATCACTGATAAAAATGGCGAAACAAGAACTTCCGAACAAAGTATAAAAATTGGTGATTTACGATATGTGTTGAATTTAAAAGTCAATGACCGAATGAATTTGGATTCATTGGATTCTATTTCAATTCTAACCGAAAATCTTAATGGTCAATTCAGTGCTGCGAAAGGAAAAATCACTTTGAGTAAAATCAATCCACCGCATAGAGTTCTTAAAAAATTCAGTTTTGATGAAGTCGATTATCAATTATTTTCAAAACAAGAATTTATAGAAACATTTCCACATTATGCTTATGGTAATGAATTTTTAAAAGAAAATTGGGAAACAGAAAATCCTGTCATTCATGAAAATTTTGATACTGATGTATCGAAATCTATTTCATTTAACTCAAACAATTGGAAAGAAGGATATTATATAATCAAAGGTGAAATCATCGATGGAAATGATCGAATTCCCTACGAACGTTTGATTTATTTGTACAGAACCCATAAAAAATCGCCCGTTGATAATGAGATTTTCAATGCAACTTTGGATAAATCAACTTATCAACCGGGAGAAACAGCCATCATAAATTTCTCTTCAGCTACTGAAAATTCAGAAGTTTTGGTTCAAATCGAAGTGGATGAAAAAATCATTAAAACTGAGAAAATAAGTTTGAGCAATAATGTAGTTCAATATGAATTGCCAATTTTAGAAGCGCACAGAGGAAATATTTTCGTTCATTATTACTTCGGTAAATTCAACGAAGCTCATTCAAATGTTCTGACTGTTCATGTTCCTTTTGAAGACAAAGATTTAGAAATTACAACTTCTACTTTTAGAGATAAATTAACGCCTGGACAAGAAGAAATTTGGGAATTGAAAATCAGCGGAAAAAACAAAGATAAATTCTTAGCTGAAGTTCTAACAACTATGTATGATGCGTCTTTGGATCAATTCCGTTCGCACAACAACAATTTTACATTTACTGATATTTATAATTATTCATCTTTTAATCGATGGAATACTCACAGAAGTTTTGGTCAAAGTAGAATGAATTCATTGGCAAAAAATCCATTGATCAATTATTCCACTTATTATAATTTAAGTTTCGATCAGCTGAATTATTTCGGGTTTTATTTTGGTAATAAATTTATTTTACAAAGTTTAAGCGGTCGCGTTGCTGGCGTTCAACTTCAAGAAGGTATTAAAGTTCGCGGAAAAAGTTCAACTCCAGATAATTTTGAAGCAAGTGTGGAATATGATGCAAATATAGAATTAGAAAGCGTGGCAGCAGCTCCAATCACAGTTTCAACGGATATAGAAAACATTCAAAATTTAAATGAAGTACAACCGAGAAGAATTTTAAAGGAAGCAGCATTTTTCTTTCCTCATTTAAAAACCGACGCAGATGGAATCGTGAAAATTCAATTCACTACACCAGAAAGTTTGACCACTTGGAAATTCATGGCGACTGCTCACACCAAAGACTTAAGAACCGCTTATTTCGAAACTGAAGTTAAAACACAAAAAGAGTTGATGGTCGTACCAAATCCACCAAGATTTTTAAGAGAAGGCGATCAAATTACTTTTTCAACCAATGTTGTCAACCTTTCGGACAAAGATCTCGCCACAAATGTTCAATTGTTATTGTTCGATGCATTTACAATGGAATCTTTGGATAAAGAGTTCAAACATTTTAATTCGGTAAAAACAGTGACGATTGACAAAGAAAGAAGTCAAGTTGTTTCTTGGGATTTAAACGTTCCAAAAAATCAATCAGCCATTATTTATAGAATTGTAGCGAGTTCAGGTGAATTTTCAGATGGTGAAGAATCAGCTTTGCCTGTATTGACCAATCGAACTTTGGTAACAGAAACTTTACCGATTTATATCAGAGAAGGTCAAAACAAAAGCTTTGAATTTGAAAAGTTGAAAAATAATACTTCCTCAACTTTGGATCATTTCAAATTGACTTTTGAGATGACGAGCAATCCTATTTGGTATGCGATTTATTCTTTGCCTTATTTAAAGGAAAATAATTATGAATCTTCAGAGCAAATTTTTGCACGATTATATGCCAATTTAATTGCAGAGAAAATCATTCATTCCAATCCTAAAATCAAAACCATATTCGATGACTGGAATGCGAAAGGTGAATTAAAATCTAAATTGGAACAAAATGAAGAATTAAAGAATTTATTGTTAGAAGAAACACCTTGGATTCGTCAAGCAGAATCTGAAACTGAGCAAATGAAAAGAATTGCAATTTTGTTTGATTTGAATCAAATGAATAATGAATTCAACAATAGTTTCAACAAATTGCTCAACACTCAAAGTTCAACTGGTGGATTTCCTTGGTTCGATGGTGGAAATGACAATCGATACATCACCACACATATA
>DEQC01000094.1 GCA_002359055.1 Flavobacteriales bacterium UBA3376
GAACTTTTTCTTTCAATAGAATATTTCCAGTATCGATTTGCTCATCGATCAAAAAAGTAGTGACTCCTGATTCAGTTTCTCCATTGATAATTGCCCAATTGATAGGTGCAGCACCTCTATATTGTGGCAATAATGAAGCATGTAAATTGAAAGTTCCTTTGGGTGGAATTTGCCAAACTTCTTTTGGAAGCATTCTAAAAGCAACGACCACAAATATATCTGCATTTAGAGATTTGAGTTGATCGATGAATGCTTCGTCTCTTAAACGAGTTGGCTGCATCAGAAATAAATTTTCTTCATTTGCCAATTGAGCGACGGCTGATTGTCTCAGTTTTCTTCCTCTTCCAGCGGGTTTATCCGCTACACTTACTACACCTACAACTTCATGTTTACTATCGATCAATTCCTTTAGGCAAATGGCTGCGAACTCTGGAGTTCCCATAAAAACAATTCTCATTTCTTATAAAATTTGATACAAAATTAGATTAATTTTTGTGCTTAGGCTAAACTTCGCTTTCGTATTTCGAGACAATTGTTTTAAATCATTTTCTGTTATTCACATTATCTTTAGCTTTGCAACTTAAATTCAAAACAATGTCGTTAAAGTTATACAATCCATTTGAGAATCTTTATTTCAATGATCAAACTTGTTTTTTGACGGGTGATGATTTAAACAATGAGGATGATAAAATTACAGTTTTTCCAGAATGGATCATGGATCGATTTGATTATAGGGAGCGAAAATTTGTTTTGATGGATACCGTCAATTCTATTTTGTACAAAGATTTGAAAATACCATGTTCACCTAAAGTTAGAGAAGCTTATAAACAGTTGGACAGAGAAGTTGAACAAGCTTTTGATGGTGGTTATGAGGCGATGAAATCTTTTGATGAGCATAAGTTGTTTCTTTGGATCAGTCGAATGGTTTATGGTGTGCTTTATCATGAAATTGATTTTGAAATAAAGCGATTGGAGAGAAGGGAAGAGAAATTTAAGATTTCTCCTGTTTTGAAAGAGAGATTTTCAATGTTTCACCTGATGATGCAATCGTTAATTTCACCTATAGAATTTTCTGAGAAAAAGCCTTGGAGCATCGAAATTGTCAACTTAAAATATTCAGATGAGGTATTTAATCATAGAGATGACGCGATAAATTTAATTTTTTCGTTAGGAATCAACGGTTTTGGTATAATTGCTTGTCTTCAAGACAATGGAGTTTTGATGAATGAGCAAAAGGATATTTTGTCTAAAATAGGTGATACGGTTTTACATCCCATTCAGTTTGAGGAATTGTGTGCAAAGATTTTGTATTTGGATTATTTGTTACAAGCTACTCCGAAGTATAGATTGGAAGATAGGGGTGAAAGTTTGTACATAGAAGCGTTAGATGTAGAGGCTGAGACAGATCGATCTATTTTTAGTGTTTGGGACAACGATATGTTTCAACAAGTTTTACAAGACTATTGGACGCCTTGGGCTTTGACCGAAAAGGACATTATGGGTGAATCCAATTATCCAATTAGTTTTTTAGAAGATGCCTATACATTTGAGTTTATCAAGCCAGAATCTATCAAATTGGATTATTAAAAAATCGATAAAAAAAAGCGTTTCCATTGGAAACGCTTTTAAAAAATTAAATCATCATTATTATTTAACAACCATACGTACCGTTGTGGTCATACCTGATTCACCGTTAAAGCTTACCATATAAACTCCAGGTGTTAAACCTGCCAAACTAAGTTGAGAAGTTCCACTGTTCAATTGAGTGGATTTAACAACTTTCCCTTGCATGTTTACAATTTGAACTTTAGCTGATTCTTTCAAGTTAACTTGAGTGAAGTTTTTAGCTACAGTTGGATAAACTTGAGCAATTGCAATCGACTGAACATCGGTAACATTCATATCAGCATCTTCGTCATATATATAAGTTAGATAGAACGAAGAGCCTTCGATTTCTTCACCTGAATCAACATCAGCTTGGAAGATTCTGAATTTATATTCGACTAGATTAGTTTCATCCAAATTAGCAAAATAATCATTGAATCCATTATTTCCATCAATAGGGAAGACCCCACCATTGGAAGGATATAAGTTTCCTTCAATTAAGTTTTCATAGCAAGCGTCAATGATACAAAATTGCGCTTTTTGACCGTCGGTATTGGTGAATTCTATGACTTGACCGAAAATACGGATTGGTTCATCACTTGTATTTTGAATCAACAATTGTAATTTGTTGTCATCGATTGGAACTTCATTTTCGTCAACAACTCCATAATCGCTAAATACGTGCGATGAGTTATTTTCGTATTCATCTCCATCCCAATTAGTGACGATATATCCTCTTTCTTGTGCCGTTGCAATCGACAAACCAAATGTAATTGCAAATAGACCTGTAATTAGTTTTTTCATTTTTCCTTTATTTATTTTATTATTTAACAATCACTTTCTTGGTTGAAACAGATTGTTCGGTTTGAATTCTTAAAATATAATTTCCTTTGCTGAATGATTCTAAGTTGATTTGCGAATTTCTCATTCCATTGGCATCAAAAGTTTGAATCAATTTACCGGTCATATCATACACATAAATCATTTGAATGTTTTGATCGCTGGTTATATTGAAAATTCCTTTGGACGGGTTAGGATAAACATTGGTTGAAGCAAGGTCTTGTTCCAAGGTAGAAAGTTGTCCGAATGAGAACTCATCTGTATAACCTGCACCATAATCCCCATCTGATTCTGAAAGAATGTTTCCGTTAGCATCTTTTAAAATTAAGCTTGCACCACCGTTACCTCCTGTATCGGAAACTCTGAATGAATAGCAATCAACATTGTTAGGTAATTCAATCTCTATCTCATAAGTTTGATTGCTTTCGTATCCATTTCCTTGCTGAATTATATAGTTGTTAGAGTTTCTAACCAACCATCTCGTTTGGTTTCCTTGATGATCTGTGTTTAGCGTCAAAAATAGGGTAGTTGTTTCAGATTTAGGCGCATCGTTAAATTCTGCAGTAATGAAGTTGTTGTCATTGTTTTCATCATCAGTAATCGAAATTTCAAGTGTATTGGTTCCTGCTCTTGTGTAATAAACTTCAGGAAGTTCAATCTCTCTTGAATTGAGCGGAGGTATGTTTCCCTCCCAAGTGAATGTATGTACTTCTCCATCGTTAATTGAGTATTCAAAAGTAACAGAAGTTTGATTGAATCCTCCATTATTTTCAACCGTAACCTTTGGTGCTACTGTATTGGCACAAATTTGTGGGAAATCACCTACGCTTACAAGAGCAAGGTCGTCGTCATATTCCAAACCTAAAAGCGAAGGGAAAGTTCCGTTACCACTGATAATTTCTTGAGTAGTTTCAGTCATGAAAACAACGATTTCCATGTTTCCTAAGTTTGCGGGTATGTTTCTATAATGCTCTGGGATAGTATAAGTGTAAGTTCTATCGATAAACGATCCTTGAGTGGTTGTATTGATTTCTTCTCCCCATTGTCCAGTCAAAAGATCAACTAATCTACGCATATGAACATATTCATTCCCCATTCCACCACCAGCTTGAGGTCCTAAAGTGTTGTTTTGTAATAAAGCAACGTTCAATCGATTCGTAGATTTAGGGCTATCTCCAGTATAATAAGCTTCAACATGAACGGTTAATTCTCTGGTGTCTATGTCTAAAGTAGCTTCAACAGCCATGTTCAAATAAGAAGGTGAGCTCATGATTTGATTGGCAGCTGCAGACCAATAGTTTCGACCCATACCAGTACGACCGTTCACCATTCCCCAACCAGGGAAAACATGTCGATTGACTGTTCCTGCAGGATAACCAGTTATTCCTGCTTGTCCGTCGATTGCAGCTCCCCATTGCGTTCTGAAGTCAGGTTGACTTCCACTTGGATTGGCAAATCCACCAGAGTGGATGTTAATGGCAAATGCATTTCCTGGATTGTTGGTTAAAATCTGCTCCGCAATGGCGTGACCATCAGGACAGTACTGGCAGTTTACACCAGTGAATTCTTCTAAAATTGCCTTTTTGTTTTGTGGCTCTGTGCTTACAATGGTTTGTCCATAGCTATAGGTAGCTAAACAACCAATGCTTGTAAGCATTAGTTTAGTAAATAATTGTCTCATAATAAAAGTTTGTGTGTATTAATTAAATGTATGTGTTAATGAATGATTCTAACAAATCTATTAAAAAGTTTTGACTAATGAAAGCGTAAATCCTGTATTTTCAGGAACATACCTACATACACCTCCTACGCAAATCAGCCCTCCTCTTTGACGTCCATAGTTCAATTGAACACGTGTAGATTCATGAGTATAGCTACCTCCAAGCATATAATAATGATAACGCTCATCCTTATTGTCGTTGCCATAATTGTATTGATCCGCTACATAAAAATTCCATTTTTGATTCAAATTGTATTCGAACAAAGCAGCTGCCCAATTCTTTTTGTCTCTTTTGGTTTGTAAATGTTGCAATTCAAAACGAAGAGAATTATTAGCATCGAATTGATACAAGAAATCACCAACAACTACATTGGCAATGATATGGCTGTAGTTTCCTCCTTCAACGATTCCTTTGTTGTAGAATTGATGCATATAAGTGAAAATTGACGAAAACTTCGATGACCATCTTTTAGAAATTTCAAAATTTACATCGTGGAAAAACTTCTTTCCAAAGTCTAAAAATTCTGTTTCGTATTCGTCACCAGCTGCATTGAATTCTGGGTTTAATCCGTTCCAATAAGATCCGTTCAAGGCTATTTTGGTTCCATATTGTCCACCCAACATACTTCCTTTAGGAATGTTGTAGAAAATATCGATTTGTCCACCGATTTCACCAACTTCTTGTTTATCAAAGTTGAGATGTGGCTGTGCTTGATACACATAAATGTTGGTCAGCAAATAGTCGTGTTGACGAGTGATTGCCGGCAAATAATTTACTATTCCTTCGTTGAAAACATTTGCTGCAGCTTCGCTTAAATCTCTTTGTGCATACATACCCATATTTTCCATACGACGGAATGTAGTGTTGATTCCAAAGCCTCTGGTCGAATAGCCAAGGTTCATTTGAAATCCTGATCCATCATAGAATTTCTCTGAAGGAACTCCACTATGAAAGGCAGCTTGTTCGCCTTTGTAAACAAATTCAGCATCGGCATAAATTCCTGACATTCCGTTATAGCCCAATCTGAAAGAGTAATTGCTCGAGTTTTCAGGGAAATCTTGGATGGCTCCCGTGTATTTTTCGTATTGCCCAACATAACTCAATCCAAGTGTAATGGCATTCGAATAATTTTCTTTGTTAATCAAACGACTGATGTTAGTTTCGATATCAATACCTGTTACACTTCCTTCGGTAGTTTCGAATCCTAATCTCGGTTTACCGATCAAACCTTTAATAGTTGTAAAATCATTTGGGTTATAAGCAACTCTCACTCCTCGAATGGCGTTATTGATACCGATTTGTCGGTCCTCCCAGCTCCTCAATATCATTCCACTACCGAATTGCTCGTAAAAACTACCAGCGGTAATTTCAATGTCTTCGCCTCTATAGTTGACATAATAGTTAGCAATTTTGTTGTCATTGAATCTATCAGAATATCCAAGAAGAGCATTTGGTAAATAAGCTTCGTATTGTAAACCAGCTGAAAATTTTCCTTTGGTGTAATCCAATCTCAAATAGTTGTTCGATCGGAAAGCATCGCTCGGTTTGTCAAAACCTAAATCTTTGTCAGATTGATACCATTGTGAAGTAGATTCAAGTCCACCACTAAAAGTTCCTTGGTCCTTATTTTCTTGTCCAAAAGTGTGTGTTGAGATAAGCATTGTTATTGTCAACAGACCATAAATTTTTCTCATGTGTTAGTTATTTATAGGGAAACACCAATTAAATTCTGTGTTTTTTAGTTTGAATATTCTTTGATTTTTTCATAAAGTCCTAATTCGGCACCTGGTTGATAACCTAAATGTCTATGAACTATGACGCCATCTTTGACAACTACAGTAAAAGGTGGAGTAGTGAAGTTTAATTGTCTTTTGAGTTCATTGTTGGTGTCCAATAATACATCGAAATCCCAACCTCTTCCATTGACCATGGAGCGAACTCTATTTACTGTTTTGGCATCATCGATTGAAACTGCGAAAAATTTCACTCCTGTTTCCTCTACCCAATCATCGAGCAACTCGTTGATCGCATTTAATTCTAACATACATGGTCCGCACCAAGTTGCCCAAAAAGCCAAGGCTACTGGTGCATCTCCAGTAGAAAGTTCTTTGATGTCAACTTTGTTACCATTTAAGTCATAAATTGTCATTTCAGGAAATTGAGCTTCTTGCGCATTAAGTACGGAAACCCCAAGTATTATTGCTAATACAATAGTTAGTTTTTTCATAATAAATTGTTCTTTGTGTGTATATTTAGGTAAATTTAGCAAAAAATTAATATTATTTATGAAAAAAATAAAATTAACACACGCAATTATTTTTTTCGCTATTTTTTCAGCTTTGCTTATTAGTTGCGGAACTGAAGAAGAAGCAGCGGGAGAACATTTAGAACTGAATTTAAGTGCGACAACAGTAGTTGTTGGAGAGGAAATTTCATTTGAACTTACATCTTACCTGAATGGAGATGTTACTACAGATGCAACTTTTATTGTAAATGGTGTAGCTATTGAAGGGAATACTTTCATTCCAGAAGAAGCCAATGATGCCAATGAAGTGTATGCGACTTTCAATGAATTTACAAGTGAAACCAAAACCTTTAAATCATTGGAATTTGTTCCTTCTGAATACACACAAAAAGTGTTGTTAGAAGATTATACTGGTACTTGGTGTGGCTATTGTCCGAGAATGGTTACTATCGTTGATTATTTCACAGCTTATAGCGATAGGATAATTCCAATAGCTATACATTGTCAAGGTTCACCTTCCGATCCTTGGGCTTATGAATTTGCTTCAGATATGATCAAACCAGAAAATTATAACGCCAATGGACAACCGAAAGGGAAGTTCAATAGAATATATGATGTCGATCAAATGCAAGGTATGTATCCTTGTCCAAATGACCCATCGGTTTATATCGAGCAAGTTTTACCTTACTTGAATCAATCTGCTAAATTAGGTTTAGGAATTGATTCTTCTTTGAATGGAACGGATTTGAAAATCAATGTAAAAGTTGGTTTTGCAGTAGATGAATTAGAAGATGCGAGGTTAGTGGTGAATTTAATCGAGGATGGTTTGAAACACAATCAAATCAATTTCTTTGCAGGTGGTTCTCAAAATTGCGACCCAGATTATGACTATACGAGCATGCCAAATCCGGCACCAAACTTCCCTCAAGAGCATGTTTTGTTGAAATCATATACCGATATTTATGGAGATGTAATTCCTCAAAATGAAATTGCTAATGGAAATGTTTGGAGTAGAGAATTCAATGTTCAATTGCCTGATAATGTTAACAATCCTGAAAATTTGAGTATAGTAGCTTTTGTTTTGGGTGAAGGAAATCAAATCAGTAATAGACATGTAATCAATGTTCAAAGTGCTAAAGTAGGTGAGTTTCAAGATTTTGATTGATAAAAAAATGCGAAAATAATGACAAAAACGCCAATCGATAGTTGGCGTTTTTTTGTTTGTTAATTATTTAGAATTAATAAATGCATTAAATATTTGCCGTCATATGTTAAATGGTATATTTTAGCCCGGAAAATTTATTAACCAATTAATTAACAAAAATGAGAAACAAGGTTTATTATTTAGTAGTTTTACTATTTAGTGTAGGTATTTTAGTGTCATGTTCAAGCGATGATGATAGCGGTCATGCAGGAAATACAGATTTGATTGTAGGTAAATGGATGTTGTATCAAGATGGTGACATGAACGGTGGTACAGAAATTCTACAATTATGGGAACATGATTGTGATACGAAAAAAGATTTCTGGGAATTTAAATCAAATGGTGAGGTTACAGAAAATTATTACGACATTTATTGTGATTTAGAAACGAGTTTTGGACAGTATACAATTGAAGGTGATACCATAAAATTGACTACTACCTATGGTGACACGACTTTTACTATCAATGGACAAATTCAAGTTTTAGATGAAAATAATTTGAAAATTAAAATCGAAGAAACTTTCGGAACCATAAATTACGTTTATATCTATGTTTTCAAAAGAATGTAATTCAAAAAGAATATAATATAAAAAGAAGCCGTCTCAATTCACATTTGGGACGGTTTTTTTATGGAGTGAGTTTTGAGAAGTATTTTGCTTGGTTTTTTGGGGTTTTGATCAAAAAAGGGAATTATTCCCCCCTTTAAGCACATTTTTTCTTGATATTATGGGCTAAAGCGTGCAATCCAAACTC
>DEQC01000046.1 GCA_002359055.1 Flavobacteriales bacterium UBA3376
ATAGCATCATGCGCAGCCAATGCTTCAAATTTATTTTTAGCAGTTACAAATGGTAAACCTGTAAATTCTGCAATGTATTTCGCTACCAAAACATCATATCCTTTAGGTGTGTTCAATCCTGTTCCTACAGCTGTTCCACCCAAAGCCAATTCCGATAAATGCGGTAAAGTATTTTTCAATGCATTTAATCCATGATCCAATTGAGCAACATAACCAGAAATTTCTTGACCCAAAGTCACAGGCGTTGCATCCATTAAATGCGTACGACCAATTTTAACAATATCTTTGAATTTCTCTGCTTTTTCATGCAAAGTATTTCTCAATTGCTCAACACCTGGAATTGTCTTTTCCACCACTGCTTTATAACAAGCGATGTGCATTCCTGTTGGATAAGTATCATTCGAAGATTGAGATTTATTGACATCATCATTCGGCTGCAAAACTTTCTCTCCTTCGCCTATTTTTCCACCTGAAAGTACTTGAGCACGATTCGATATCACTTCGTTCACATTCATATTTGACTGTGTACCCGAACCTGTTTGCCAAATCACTAAAGGAAATTGATCGTCCAGTTTTCCTTCTAAAATTTCATCACAAACCTGAGCGATTAAATTTCTCTTTTCTTCTGGCAGAACGCCAAGTTCACAATTGGCATAAGCAGCGGCCTTTTTCAAATATGCAAAACCATAAATGATTTCTTTAGGCATACTCGCTTCAGGTCCTATTTTAAAATTATTACGAGAGCGTTCGGTTTGAGCACCCCAATATTTATCTTTAGGCACCTTAACTTCGCCCATAGTGTCTTTTTCTATTCTGAATTCCATTATGTTATGATTTGAAAATTAAGCCACAAAGTTAAGAAAGCTTATTTGAATTAAATCTAAAGGTGATAATTTTCAGTTTCGTTTTGGAATTCAATTAAATTTTATATTTTTGTCGATATTAAATAATACAACTATGGCACAGTTCTTAGGATTTTTATTTTTTACAGGAATGGCAATTTCAGGATTTTGGGGAATTCTTTATTTTGCTTCATTAATTCCTTTTTGGCTTGTAGGTTGGTTCAAAATGAAATCTCAAGAAAGAAAAGGAACTTTGAAGTTAGAATTACGCCCTACGCTTCCTGAGCAAGAAGGAGTTACTTTATTGTACAAAAAAGATTAAAATTGAAATTTTAAATAAATCAAGCTCGTTCAGAAATGGACGAGCTTTCTTGTTTATTTGTCTATCAATCGTATATCCACTCTCCTATTTTGTGCCCTACACAAATCTGTGTCGTTCGATTCACAAACCAAATTTTTCTTTCCATACACTTGATAAGAAAGTCTGTTCGAGTCGATTCCCATTTTCACTAACTCTTCGTAAACTTTTTTAACTTTCTTTTCAAATTCATTTCTACGTGAATCATCATCTGTAAAACCACCGATTTTGATTATGGATTGAGGAAATGAATTTAAAATTTGTACCAAATTCTCAAATTGATCCAATGAACTTTCATACAATTCATTATCAATCCAATGAACCCTATCCAAAGTAATCCAACCAAATTCTTCGTTTGAATTGATTTGAAATGAATCATCGTTCAGCATTTGAAACAATTTATATTCAACACTCTTTTCACCAACTTTCAAAGAAATTTCATCATTTAAATCCACAACTACTTCCCTACCTACATCATAGATATAATTACCATTTTCGTCCAATTCAGGTTCCCTCAATTCCCAAACTATTGTTTCTTCTGTCTCCATTTCATCTTTAATTTCGTTGTTACACGATGAATAAATTAATGAAATGATGAGCAAAATCAATTGATATTTAAAATAAAATCTTTTCATTTGTTCAAATTAACCCAAACCAATAAATATTAAATTAAGAATCCAAAAGAAACAATTAATTTTGTTTAAAATTAAATCACTATAAAATGAAGTTCCCAACGACTCAAAAATTAATAGATATTGCAAATTTAATAAATGCAAAATACATAGGTCCTAACGATTTTCCAGTGGAAGGCATCAACGAAATACACGTGGTAGAAGAAGGAGATATCGTTTTTGTTGATCATCCAAAATATTACGACAAAGCTTTACAGAGTGCTGCGACTATCGTTTTGATCAATAAAGAAGTGGAATGTCCAGAAGGCAAAGCTTTGTTGATTTCAGACGACCCTTTCCGTGATTTTGTGAAAATCGGTCAACATTTCAAACCTTTCAAACCTTCAACTCAACCCATTGCTTCTAACGCCATCATTGGGGAAGGAACACATATACAACCCAATGTTTTTATCGGAAATAATGTGAAAATCGGCAAAAACTGTTTGATTCACGCCAATGTGAGTTTGGGCGATGATACCGTCATTGGAGACAATGTGATTATTCATTCAGGAACGAGCATAGGAGCGGACGGATTTTATTATAAAACCAGAGAAACTGGCTTTGATAAGTTGAAATCAGTTGGAAATGTAGTCATAGAAGACGATGTAGAAATTGGATCCAATTGCACCATTGACCGTGGAGTTACAGCTTCTACCATCATTGGAGCAGGTTCTAAATTAGACAACTTGATTCAAATCGGTCATGATACCATCATTGGAAAAAAATGTTTGATTGCTTCACAAGTTGGAATTGCAGGTTGTGTAATTTTGGAAGACCAAGTTACGCTTTGGGGACAAGTTGGAATTAAAAACGGTGTTAGAATTGGCAAAAAAGCAGTTGTCATGGCACAATCCGGAGTGAGTCACGATTTAGAAAGTGAGAAATCTTACTTTGGTTCACCTGCCGAGGAAGCCAAAAAACATTATAAACATTTAGCGGCAATACGAATGATGGTCAGAGATCATTTAAAAAATAAAAATAAGTAAATTACCCAAAAAGCTGATTTCTAAAACTTAGATTTCAGCTTTATTTTTAGTAAATTTGCATACTTCGAAAAAAACAAATCAAAAAACTATAAATATGGAAACACAAACAATGAGCGTACATGATAGATTGAGCAAACATATATTGGCTGATGGATATCCTTTGGTGATGGATGTAGAAAAATCACATGGATCTTATATAGTAAACGAAAATGGGGATGAATATTTGGACATGTTCAGTATGTTTGGTTCCGGCTCAATTGGGTACAATCACCCACACTTAGTGAAAAACTTAGAATTTCTTGGTAAAATGGCTGTTAACAAGCCAACCATGTCTGATATATATACTAAGGAATATGCAGATTTTGTAGATACGTTTGGACGAGTTGCTATACCTGAAGAACTTTCTTATGCATTCTTTGTTTCTGGAGGTGCTTTGGCTGTTGAAAATGCTTTGAAAGCAGCTTTCGACTGGAAAACTCGATTGAACAAAAGCAAAGGAATCGACAAAGAAGCTGGTAAAGTAATTCACTTCAAACAAGCTTTCCACGGACGTTCTGGTTATACATTGAGTTTGACCAATACTGCAGACCCGAGAAAATATGAATATTTCCCTAAATTCGATTGGCCAAGAATTGAAAATCCTAAGATGTTCTTCCCATTGAACGAAGAAAACATCAACAAGACCAAAGAATTAGAGAAAATCGCTTTGGAGCAAATCAACCAAGCTTTGGCTGAAAATCCAGATGAAATTGCATGTATTATTTTGGAAACCATTCAAGCAGAAGGCGGTGATAATTTCTTCAGAAATGAGTTCCATAAAGAGTTGAGAAGGATTTGTGATGAAAATGAAATTCTATACATCTTGGATGAAGTTCAAACAGGTATGGGATTGACTGGAAAAATGTGGGCTTACCAAAATTATGACATCGTTCCAGACATCATTGCTTTCGGAAAGAAAACACAAGTTTGTGGAATTTTAGCGAGCAAAGAGAAATTGGATCAAGTCGAAAATAACGTTTTCCAAGAATCAAGTCGTATCAACTCAACTTTCGGTGGAAACTACATCGATATGATCAGATTTAAACTGATTTTAGAAGTAATCGAAAATGAAAACTTATTAGAAAATGTAAATGTTCAAGGTGAGTTTTTGAAAAGTGAATTAGAAAAACTTCAGGACAACCACTCAAATGTTTCAAACGTTAGAGGAATGGGATTGTTCTGTTCATTTGATTTACCTAATTCAGCCGAAAGAGATGCTGTGATCAACAAAGCATTTGAAAATAAATTGATTTTACTTTCATGTGGCGAAAGAACGATTCGTTTCCGTCCTCACTTAAATGTTAAAAAAGAAGACATTGAAAAAGTAATTGAAATTTTGAAAGAAATTCTATAATAGAAGTACAACACATTTTAAATAATTTCCAAAAAAGGCCACTTCTTGAAATGTGGTCTTTTTTGTTGCTTATTGTTTGATCTTTTCTTTTAAATATTTTAGTATCAATTCAGTTGCGTTGGGTTTGCTGGCTACGTATTCGTAAGCAGCTTTTCCACGGGAATTTCTCTCCTTTTCATTTGGCAACAATTGCAACATAATTTCAAAAAATTCAGTTTTGTCGGAATAACTAATTGCAGCAGAAGTTTCCACCAAATCGATGGCTTCAAAGTAGTTTGAATAATTTGGACCAAAAACAATTGGTACACCAAATACAGCTGGCTCCAAAGTGTTGTGAACTCCAGTTTTGGTAAATCCACCTCCCACATAAGACAAATCTGAATAAGCGTAAATTTGAGTTAAAACACCAATTTCATCTACAATTAAAATTTGAGAAGTGTTGATCTCATCAGCTTTTGATTTCGATAAAATAGAAACTTTTTTCTCTAAACCATTGGCCAAATTTTGAATTTGCTTATCGATTATATTGTGTGGTGCAAAAATCACTTTCCAATCATCTGGCAAATGCTCATTGATAAATTCCACCAAGATTTTCTCATCATCTGGCCATGAACTTCCAACGACAATTAATTTAGAATTACCTTTAAAGTCTTCAACAAAATCCAATGCTTGATGCGATTCTCGAATCTCCTTTACCCGATCAAAACGCGTATCTCCGGCTATGGTTACTTGATTGATTTGAATTGCATTCAATAAATTTCTGGAATCTTTATCCTGAACAAAAAAATGATCGATTTTAGAGATTATTTCTCTGAATCCACTCGCCCAACTTTTAAAGAATAAACTATTTTCTTTGATGACAGCAGAAATTACAATCACTTTAATGTTTTGCTTAGAAATTTCACTCAATAAGTTGTACCAATATTCATATTTAACGAGAATTAAAATTTCGGGATTCAATATTCTGATCAAATCCTTTGCATTTTTAGGTGTATCCAATGGCAAATAAAAAATATAATCCGCGCCTTGATAATCTTTTCGAACTTCATAACCCGAAGGCGAAAAAAAACTAACGGCTAACTTATGATTCGGATAATTTTCTCGAATTTTCTCCATGACCGGTCGCCCTTGTTCAAATTCTCCCAAAGAAGAACAATGCACCCAAATGATTCGATCATTAGGAGAAATTGCATCACGCATTTTTGATTGCCAATCCCTTCTTCCATCGACCCATAATTTGGCTTTCGGATTGAAGGTTGCAGCGAGTTTCACCGCAAAACCATATAGTTTTATAAATTGAGTGTAAATGATATTCATAAGCTTGGCGAATATACAAAATCCGTTTTGTACATTTGTTCAAATTTTATGACTATGCGCAAATTACAAATGGTTGATTTAGGTGCGCAATACCTAAATATTAAAAAAGAAATAGACCAATCCATACAATCCGTCGTTGATTCATGTGCTTTTATCAACGGTCCTGAAGTAAAAAACTTTCAAACAGAATTAGAAGAATATTTAGATGTAAAGCATGTTATTCCTTGTGGAAACGGAACCGACGCTTTACAAATCGCATTAATGGCTTTGGATTTACAGCCGGGCGATGAAGTAATCACTGCAGATTTCACTTTTGCTGCAACGGTTGAAGTGATTCATTTATTAGGTTTAAAATCGGTTTTGGTCGATGTAGATTATGATAATTTTTTAATCGATACTGATAGATTAAAAGCTGCCATCACTCCAAAAACCAAAGCGATAATTCCAGTTCATTTGTTTGGACAATGTGCCAATATGGATGAAATCATGAAAATCGCTGAAAAGCATAATTTATATGTCATAGAAGATACAGCACAAGCCATAGGTGCTGAATACAAAGGAAAAAAAGCTGGAACCATCGGTACGATTGGAGCTACTTCATTTTTCCCATCAAAAAACTTAGGTTGCTATGGTGATGGTGGAGCTATTTTCACTAATGATGATGATTTGGCACATCGAATGAGAGGAATTGTAAACCACGGAATGTATAAGAGATATTATCACGATGAAATTGGTGTAAACTCAAGATTGGATAGTATTCAAGCGGCTATTTTGAGAGTTAAATTACCTCATCTCGATACTTATAATCAATCGAGAGCTGAAGCTGCACAATACTATTCCAATGCATTTTCTGAAATCGATGGTTTATTGACTCCAGTTCACGCAGAAGATTCAACCCATGTTTATCATCAATATACATTGAGAGTTCTCAATGGAAAAAGAGATGAATTGATTGAATTTTTGAACAAAAAAGACATACCTGCAATGATTTATTATCCAGTTCCATTAAGAAAACAAAAAGCTTATGATACTGGAAATTATAACGATAATGACTTCCCGAACACCAACAAGTTAATCGAAGAAGTTGTCTCGTTGCCAATGCACTCAGAATTAACAGAAGAGCAATTAAAGTACATTACTGATGCAGTAAAGGACTTTTTTAGTTAAATTCAAAACCATAAAAACTCAATCAATTGAAACAAAGCATTTTAGTTACCGGAGGATTAGGATATATTGGTTCACACACAGTCGTTTCTTTACAAGAATCTGGCTATGATGTGGTTATCATAGACGATTTATCAAACTCAGAACTATTTGTATTGGATAGAATCGAAGAAATCACCCATAAAAAACCTGATTTCCATCAAATGGATTTAAAGGATGAAAAATTGGTGAAAAAATTCTTTTCTGAAAATAAAATTGATGGAGTCATTCACTTTGCTGCAAGTAAAGCAGTGGGCGAAAGTGTAGAAAAACCATTGATGTACTTTAGAAACAATTTGGTGAGTTTGATCAATTTACTGGAAGCTATGAAAGAGAACGAAGTCGATAATTTCATTTTCAGTTCATCATGTACAGTTTATGGTCAAGCCGATCAAATGCCAATTGACGAAAGTGCTCCTATCAAAAAAGCAGAATCTCCTTATGCCAAAACCAAACAGATGGGCGAAGAGATTTTGGAAGATTACGTGACTGCTTTTCATAAAAATGTAATTTCATTGAGATATTTCAATCCGGTGGGTGCACATCCATCCAGTTTGATTGGAGAATTACCAAAAGGAGTTCCGAACAATCTCATTCCGTTTGTCACTCAAGTGGCTGCAGGAATCAGAGAAGAACTTTCAGTTTTTGGAAACGATTATCCAACCAGAGATGGAACAGCGATCAGAGATTATATTTACGTATGTGATTTAGCAGATGCTCATGTAAAGGCATTGAATCGATTGATCGAAAAGAAAAACCATACGAATTTAGAAATTTTCAATTTAGGGACTGGAATTGGTTCAACTGTTTTGGAAGTAATCGATGCTTTTGAAAAAGCCAATGATTTAAAGTTAAAATACAAAATCGTTGGACGAAGAGCAGGTGATGTTATTGAAGCATTTGCTGACAATACTAAAGCTGAAAGTGAATTGAATTGGAAAGCTGAAACACCTTTGGAAGTCAGTATGAAAACTGCTTGGAATTGGCAAAAAACCTTAAAACCTCAGACCTAAGTTGTAATGATTAATTAATTTGAAAAATATGAAAGCTGTAATCAAAGAAGATGGAAGGGTTCAAAAACCCAAATGGATAAGAGTTAAACTTCCTACAGGTCAAAATTATAGAAAATTAAGAGGTTTAGTCGATAAATACGAATTAAATACAATTTGCCAAAGTGGAAGTTGTCCCAATATGGGAGAATGTTGGAGCGCAGGTACAGCCACTTTTATGATTTTAGGAAATATTTGTACGCGTTCTTGTGGATTTTGTGGAGTAAAAACTGGTCGTCCTGATCAAGTAGATTGGGAAGAACCAGAAAAAGTCGCAAAATCTATCAAACAAATGCAAATTAAACATGCAGTTTTAACTTCTGTAGATCGAGATGATCTAAAAGATATGGGCTCAATCATTTGGGCAGAAACCATCAATGCGGTAAGAAGAATCGCACCTGGTGTAACTATGGAAACTCTGATTCCTGATTTCCAAGGAGAAGAAAAAATTATTGATAGAATAATTGAAGCTGCTCCTGAAGTGATATCTCACAATATGGAAACGGTGAAACGATTGACAAGAGCAGTTAGAATTCAAGCCAAATACGAGAGAAGTTTAGGCGTTCTGCGTTATTTGAAAGAAAATGGAAAGTCTCGTACAAAGACTGGAATTATGCTCGGATTTGGAGAAACCAAAGAAGAAGTTTTTGAAACTATTCGTGATATTGCAGATGCAAAAGTCGATGTAATCACCATTGGTCAATATTTACAACCGACCAAAAAACATTTGCCAGTGAAAGAATTTATCACTCCAGAATTGTTCAAAGAATATGAAGAATACGCCAAACAGTTCAACTTCCGTCACATCGAAAGTGGACCTTTGGTAAGATCCTCTTATCATGCTGAAAAACATATATTATAAATTTCATTCAGATGAGAGTACGAGCACTTACCATAGGCGACGAAATCCTTTTTGGACAAGTGGTTGATACCAACTCGGCTTATCTTGCAAAAAAGCTGAATGAAATCGGTTTGGACATCATTGAAATCCGCTCCATTCAAGACCAACCCAAAATTATCATCGAAACTTTGGAAGAATTGGTCGATAAAACTGATGTTTTGATAACGACTGGAGGATTGGGACCTACGAATGATGATTTGACAAAAAATTCTTTATGTGAATTCTTAGAAACTGATTTAGTTTTAGACAAAGAAATTTTAAATGAATTAGAAGTTCGATTCAAAAAAAACAATCGAACCCTGAATGCATTGCATAGAGATCAAGCTTTGGTTCCTAAAAACTCCATCGCTTTACCAAATCCTCTAGGAACTGCTCCTGGCATTTGGACGGAACATAAAAATTGTATCATCATCAATTTACCAGGTGTCCCATTCGAAATGAAAAACTTGCTTAAATCTCAAGTGATTCCTTTACTCAAAGCGAGATTCTCTCTTCCATTTGTCATTCATCGATTCCTTTCAGTATCCAATTTTCCTGAAAGTGATTTAGCAATTGCATTGAAGGATTGGGAAAATCAATTGCCCGAAAATTTTCATTTAGCCTATTTACCAGAAAATTCTAAAGTTAAATTGGTACTCACTGCTAAAGGCAGAAAACGCGATGAATTGATTGGGACAATTGATCAAGAAGTTAAAAAGGTCATTCCTATATTAAAAAATCATTTAGATTCGACCCAAACCGCTGCGGTAGAGCTTATTTTAGGCAAAGTTTTAAAAGAGAAAAAACTGTGTATTTCCACTGCTGAAAGCTGCACCGGCGGATACATTGCACAACTGCTTACAAGCGTTCCTGGAAGTTCTACATATTATAAAGGAAGTGTAGTTTCTTATGCAACTGAAGTAAAGAAAAATCTGCTAAACGTTTCTGAAAAAACCATAGAAAAGCACACAGTAGTAAGCAAAGAAGTCGCTATAGAAATGGCCAAAGGTGTAAGAAAAAAGTTAAATACGGACATCAGCCTTTCAACTACTGGAGTCGCTGGTCCGAGCAAAGGTGAAGATGGAAAAGAAGTCGGAACTGTTTGGATAGCTATTGCAAGTGCTAAAAAAACATTTAGTAAAATGTATTATTTCCCTTACCTCGAAAGAGATGACTTCGTCACTCAAGTGTCTAAACTCGCCCTTCAAAATGTTTTGGAATTTGTACGCGAAACCAAATAATTGATAACAAGAAGCTGTCTCACAACGAGGCAGCTTTTTTTTTATAAATCAGTCTAAATACTTGTTTTTCACATATAAAATCCTCATTTTTAACTATCTAATTTTCAGCTAAATGAGC
>DEQC01000043.1 GCA_002359055.1 Flavobacteriales bacterium UBA3376
GGAGTCAAATACAATAATCCTGCATAAGTACCAAACAAAGCACCAGCATTTTCAGCGGTCCATTCCCAACCTGGATTACTTCCAATTGCGGCAATGGTTAAGAAGTTTATCAAAAGTACTCTCATCCCGTAGAATGAAAATCGCTCCCACATCTCGGTGAAGAACAATACAAACAACCCTGCTGGGTGCCCCAAAACTTGGGATTTAAAAAACTCTGCGTTTCCTGAATTATTATTTTGACTCATGATGAATTATATTATATGTGTTTTCAACTTTTTATAAATTATTTCTTAATTTTTTCTCTCTTGGTCGGATAATTAAATGATCATATAGACTCAATGAAACGATAGAGAAAACTCCTATTCCAACGATAACTATCCATATTTTATTGGGAGAATAAGTATTCCAAAGCATTTCTGTCATTTCCCAATGTCCCATTCCTAATTTCTGCTCTGCCAAAGAGAAATATTCATTTTTAGAAAAAGCCAAAGGCACTTCTGAAACATCTATTCCGGCTTGATTTGCATATTCTAAGAATGAATTTCTTATTTCTTCCCAGTTCAATTCTTCGTTCTTCAATCCAAATTTTTCTTCAAAATCCGACAAAGGCATATCTAACACCTTTGCACCGGCAGAAGAGAATTGTTCTGGAGTAACTACATCTGGCATATCGATATTACGAGAACTCATTTCTTTTTGTAGTAATGAAAGTTTATCTGACCAAGACTGATATAAATTTCCAGAAATAAATCTTGTTACAAAATAACTCACTGCTACTGGCAAAAAATAAGTTCCTTGGTAAAGACCTTCTTTTCCTTTTGGTGTGATCAACGCAATAAAAGATGAAACCGTCGGGCTGGACATCATTTCACCCACTGCAAAAATCATAGTTCCAATGATGGTGAACCATACATTTCCTGAATAAAACGTCAGACCAATTCCCAAAGTCGCTATCACAGCTCCCCTAATCACTGCGCTTATGTGACGCATTTTGGTAACGAAGAAAGAGATGAAGACTTGAAAAAGTACAATCATCAATGCATCGATTTGGGTAAACATTTCTGGTTTAATTTGACCATTCAATGAAAGTATTTTTCCTAAAAAAGGAATGTTTTCATTGAACCATAAACTGATTGCAGACGAATCCACCCAATCATCTATAAAGTTAGGCAAAGTGTTAAACAGTTGGTTGAACATTGTCCAGAAGCCAACCATTAGTAATAACAATAATCCTAAACGTATATCTTTTAGTGCAATGAAAATATTTACAACAGAATCTCTGATTGCTTCTCCAATCGAATCTTTAGGTCTTTCTACTTTTTTCTCTTTATAGAAAAGTAGAAGTATGATCAAGTTGATTGTAATAACTACAGCAGCTTGGATGAAAATAATTTTCCATCCCATAGAATTTCTTAATGCAGAAGATAAAAATGGACCAATAAATCCACCGATATTTACCATTACATAAAAAATCCCAAAACCAAGTGTTCCAGTGGTTTCATCCGTATTTCTTGCGACTATGGCCGATGCTACAGGTTTAAAAAAGGCGGCACCTATAGCAACCAACAAAAACACCATAAAAACTTGTGTGAATGAGGTAACCTCTCCTAAAAGGTAATACCCAGCAATCATGATGACATAAGAAATGATCAATGATAATTTGTATCCGATCCTATCGGCAATCACTCCAAAAATCAATGGTAACAAATACAGTATTGCTACTATATCTCCCATGATCATCCCTTTTTGGATATGGTCAAATCCCAATCCACCGGTATCGGTTGACCCCACCAAATAAATACTGAAGAGCCCGTATATACCATACCACGCCCAACGCTCAAACAACTCCATCACGCTGGCTAACCAGAAATTATTGTTCAGCGAGCCTATGGTTTGTAAAAAGGACTTTTTATTTTCCGCCATTAAATGTGTTTTTTACCTTTCGCTAATTAAGTATTTGAAAGTTTTTGTCCAAATTATTGGACATAACTCACAAATTTAAAAATTAAGTTGAGAGTTAAGGCTTATCTAAGCAATTATTTGATGTTATTTTCCAAAAATTCACACTTTCATAAATTATCATTTGCTTAAATAACAATCTTCTAAAAACCATGAATTCATAAAATTTCCCAAAATCAATTGTGAGCAAATGAGTTTGGGAAAGTAAATTTGGTTCATCGATCAAAAGTTTATCCATAAAAAAAGGACTTCAATTAAGAAGTCCTTTCATATATACTAATAAAAATGAATTATCTAATTCCGTGCATCATTTTCTTCAACATAGGAGTCAATAACAATAATATCAAAGCCGCTGTCCATGGAAGAGCTGCAAATAAACCGAAGAAGTGCATCATGGAATATTCCGCTGTAATTTTGTCAATTAGCCCTCCCAAAACTCCACCAAGTAGATGAGCAATTGCCGAAGACGCAAACCATAGACCAAATACTAACCCAATAAATTTCTTAGGTGACAATTTACTTACATAGGACAGTCCTACGGGAGATAAACAAAGTTCTCCCGTTGTATGGAAGAAGTACGCTACAATCAACCAAACCATACTTACAGATGCGGTTGCGGCACCTTGGGGAATAGAGCTTGCTCCATACGCCAAAACCACAAAGCCAATTCCCAAAAGGAAAAGACCCATGGCAAATTTCACTGGACCTGATGGATTCCATACTTTTTCCCAAATCTTACTAAATGTTGCTGCCAAGGTTATAATAAAAAATGAGTTTAAAACTTGAAACCAAGTCGCTGCTACTTCTGTTTCCAAAGCCGTAAACTCTCTGATAATTTTCCAAAGTCCTAAATACCAAATAATTACAAAACTTATAGCCGTAGCAATTATAGTGGCTGGATACTTTTTAAATAATTGTTTTGCCAATCTTAATAAAACAACAGTAACTATAATTAAAGGAAATAGCGTCAAAGCCGCATCTACCCATTTAAATACTACTGCTGCATTTCCATCCAAAACTCTTTGGGTATAATCCAAAGCAAAGATATTCATCGAGCCTCCCGCTTGTTCAAAAGACAACCAGAAAAATATACTGAAGAAAATCAATACGCCAATTACAATCAATCGGTCACGAATCACTTTTGGATTCTCTTCATCAACTTCTCCTTCTTTCACCTCTTTCTTTCCGCCAATCTCCTCGATTTCATCTTGTACTTCACCTTGTACGGTAAGTAATTTCGGGTCTAATCCAATTCGACCAAAATAAGTTCTTGCGAAATAGAACTGAAGCATTCCAAAGAACATAAATACACCAGCCAATCCAAATCCATAATGCCATCCTACTTTTTCACCAATGTATCCACAAAGCATCATTCCTAAAAATGCTCCGGCATTAATACCCATATAAAAAATCGTATATCCCGCGTCTTTTTTAGATGAGTTATCAGGGTACAATTGACCCACCATCGTTGAGATATTTGGCTTAAACATACCATTCCCCAATACCATTAAGCCCAGACCTATATAAAAGAAATATTTATGAGCCCCTTCTAATGCCATGGAAGCATGTCCTAAAGTCATCATCAAAGCACCAATCAAAATTGCTTTTCGATAACCCGTCAATTTATCGGCGATAATACCTCCCAAAATCGGAGTTAAATAAACCAAAAAACCATATAACCCAAATAATTGTGTTGCCTGTTGTCTTGTCCATTCCCATCCACCATCAGCAATTGTACTTACTAAAAAAATTACCAATAATGCCCGCATACCATAGTAGCTGAATCGCTCCCACATCTCGGTAAAAAACAAGACGAGCAATCCCGCCGGATGCCCCATTACCATTTTATCATCTACACCTTGTTTTTTCAGGTGCGAAATTAGTTGTTCATCTCTTTCCATTACATTTATTTAGTTTTTGAATTCTTTTATTTACAAATTGTTCTTAATATAGTTGGTCATCAATGTATATAACTGAAGACGTGTATTTCCTCCATAAATTCCATGGTTTTTATCTGGGTAAATCATCATTTCAAATTGCTTATTGGCCATGATTAACGCATCTGCCAAATCCATAGCATTTTGAACATGTACATTATCGTCAGCTGTTCCATGAATCAATAAAAACTTATTTCTTTTATCATCAAAATCTCTCGCATAAGTGATTGGTGAATTCATATCATATCCTTGTGGGTTTTCTTGAGGCGTTCGCATAAATCGCTCTGTATAAACAGTATCATAATAGCGCCAATTGCTTACCGGAGCTACTGCTATCGCTAATTTAAATACATCACCTGCTCTAAAAACACAATTGCTCGACATATAACCTCCATAACTCCATCCCCAAATTCCAATTCTATTTTCATCGACATAAGGAAGTTTTGCAATTTCTCTCGCTGCACCGATTTGATCTTCTACTTCTAATTTCCCTAAATCCAAATAGGTTTGTTTTTTAAATTCAACTCCTTTTCCACCGGTTCCACGTCCATCTACACTATACACCAGATATCCTTCTTGTGCCAACATAAAGTGCCATTGATCATTGGTGTTATGCCAAGTATTTAAAACTGTTTGAGAACCAGGTCCGCTGTATTGATACATCAAAACTGGATATTTTTTGTTGGGATCAAAGTCTTTTGGTTTGATTACATATGCATTTAACTCAACTCCATTGACATCTATTGTGGTCAACTCTTTGGTTCCCATTCCATCTTCTTTCAAACGTTGAGCAATGATAGAATTGTTTAAAATCACTCCATATTCTCGTGCACTTTCACCACTTCTCAAATAATAAGTAGTTGGCTGATCAATGGATGAAAATGTATTGATGAAATATTCAAAAGTTTTACTGAATTGAGCGGAATTTATTCCATGTCTATCTGTCAAAGAAGTTAGATTTTTTCCGTTTAGTTTGATTCTATGAATTTGTTTTTCGGTAGAAACTCTCTTTCCATTGTAAGCATTGGATTGAAAATAAATGGTTTTATCATCTGCATTGTAACCATAATAAGAAGTTACTTCCCAATCGCCTTTAGTGATTTGACGAATCAATTTACCCGAGGAATCATAATGATAAAGATGTCTATTGCCATCACGCTCTGAAGCCCAGATAAAACTATTGTCATCCAAAAACTCTAAAGTAACATCATCTGTCTCTATCCATCGTTGATCGTGTTCTGTAAATATCTTTTTTGATTTACCATTATCAGTATTTACAAAACTTAAATCGACTTGATTTTGATGACGATTTGCACTCAGAACTGCTAAAGTATTTTTGTCTTTCGTGAATTTAATTTGAAATATATAATGCTTGTGTGCATCTTTTAAATCGATTTCAAAAGTATTTTTTTTATTTAAATCATAAATGTGCAAAGAAACCTTTGAATTGTCTTCTCCTGCTTTTGGATATTTAAATCTCATTTCCTCAGGATACAATTGACCTTGATAAATCGAGATGAAATATTCCTCAACTTCAGATTCATCGAAACGAACAAAAGCTAAATATTTTCCATCGGCACTCCAATCGAAATGTCTAACAAAACCAAATTCTTCTTCATAAACCCAATCGCAAATTCCATTGATAATTTCATTCTTTTTGCCATCGGTAGTCACTTGAACGGTTTGATTTAGGATTAAATCTTGGTAATAAATATTGTTTTCGTGTACGAAAGCCACTTTGGTCGCATCTGGCGAAAAAGTAGGCTCTTGAATAGGTTTTCCTTGGAAAACATCAACAAAAGATTTAGTTTCTCGATTATAAACTTTCCATTGAGCAGTTGAAGAACGTCTATAAATCGGTTGTGTATTATTTGAAACCAATAAATATTTCTCATCGGAACTAAAACTGTAATCATCAAAATTGCCTTGAACGATTAGTTTTCTCGAATTGGTTTGATTGGTAAAAGAAGAATAAGCATAGCTATAGATTCCATCACTTTCGTTCAGGGTATAATGCTCTCCATCGTTCATGGAGTTAATTCCCCATAGCCCTTGAGCGTAATATTTTCCACTCCAAATATTTTCCAAAGTAATATTTTGGGCATTTAGAGTTAGCATACTAAAAATGCCAAACAACAGGAATAACCTTTCCATTTCTTGCTTATTTCATTTGAGATAGATTCCAAAGATAAAAAAAACTATTATATGTCATAGTTTTGCTATGATTTATCTTTTATTCTTTCAAAAGTAAATTTAAAATCCAAAGCTGAGAATGGTTTTAAGATTTAATTTCCTTAAAAAATTCCAATGCTCTAATTTCTGGATAAGATAATTTAGGCAAATGAGTTGGGAAGGCACAATGTCCGCCATTTTCTGGTGTTTCTAAAAATACATAAGGATGATTTTTGGCGAAATCCATAGGAAAGCAATTTTCACCTAAAAAAGGATCATCCCATGCATTGATGACCAAAACAGGTGTTTTTGTAGCATCCATACTATAAGAAGGCGATGCTTTTTTGTAATAATCATCTTTGTCAGAAAATCCATGAACGGGTGCAGTAAAGTGGTCATCGATTTCATCGAAACTTTTGATTTTCTCCAATTTTCGCCAATCGACTTCATTGGGAAATTGTTCTTTTTTTAATTCAAATTTCTTTGAAATCTTGGTTATAAAGTTTTGAAGATAAACTTTATTAAAACCTTTTTTCAACGACTCAGCACTATCTTTTAGTTCAATTGGAGTTGAAACTGCAACGGCTGCTTTGACTTTTGGATCGATATTCATACGGCTCAAATAATTGATAATTTGAGCTCCACCCATAGAAAAGCCGAGCAAATAAACTTCATCAAAACCTTTGTCAATTACATATTTGACAACTGTATCTAAATCGTCTATCACTGCATGATGATACATTCTGAGCAAACGATTCATCTCACCACTACAAGATCTGTTATTCCAAGCATAAACAGAATAATTTTGTTCGATAAAATAGTTTGCACTTGTATTATTATAAGTTCTGACTGAACCACCTTCTAATCCATGGCAAAGAATCACCGCTTTTTTGGGTGATTGAAGGATAAAATCTACATCTAAAAAATCACCATCGCTCAATTCCAATCTTTCTCTTTGATAAATTGGTGGTGTTGTTTTCAAAAATCTTCCGAAATAGATGGTTGATATGTGTGGATTTCTATACCAGAATTTGGGAGTTTTATATTTTGATTTTTTTACAATTGGCATTATAAAAATCTTACATCAGTTATAAATTGTTTGCCGATATCTTCGTTGATATGTTCGATAATTTTGGATTTCCCAAAGCTCAATTCATTCTTTAACTCAGGTGAGTTTATATGGATAAACAATATTTTATTTCTCACATAAAAATTCTCTACATAGCCCATGATATATTTTCCCATCATATCTTGGAAAGCCTCTTCGGCTTGAACCGTCAAAATTTTCTCTTCAAGTCCAAGTTCAGAAATCATCAATCTTATGGCTTCTCCTAAATTTTGTTCATTTTTCCTCTTTTTCACAGCCTAAATATTTTACTTTCTGAATTGATTTTCGTGACTATAGCTTCGGTTCTTTCGGGATGAGTATCTGAAATGAAAATTTGTCCAAAATGATCATCATTGACCAAAGAAATCAATTGTTCGACTCTACTTTCGTCCAATTTATCAAAAATATCATCTAACAACAAAAGAGGAGTAACATTTAGGTTTTTTTTGATCAATTCTAATTGTGCCAATTTTAGAGCAATTAGATACGATTTTTGTTGTCCTTGCGACCCAAACTTTTTGATTGGATGATTCATTATATTCAAATCCAAGTCATCTTTGTGAATACCTTGGGTTGAATGTTGAGCCATTCTATCTTTGTGTAAATTTTCTTCTAAAAGTTCCTCAAAGCTTTTGTCATGCAATTGTGATTGATACACTATGCTCACTTTTTCATTGCCTTTGGACAAGGTTTGATAGTATTCTTGGAAAATAGGTTGAAATTGACTCAGCAATTCTTTTCTCTTTTCATAAATGAATTTCCCTAAGTTTATCAAATCTTGGTTATAAATTTCCAAGGAAGTTTTATCGAAAGTTTGATTTTGAAAAAAATATTTCAGTAAAGTATTTCTTTGCAACAAAACTCTATTGTATCGAATCAATTTCTGCAAATATTCTTTATTGGACTGAGAGATGATATTGTCAACAAATCGTCTTCTAACGGCGCTTCCTTCTTGAATGAGGTCACTATCATAGGGTGAAATCATGACCAAAGGGAACTGACCGATATGGTCTGCTATTTTTGGATATGTTTTACCATTTTTCTTGAGTACTTTAGGTTTATCTTTTTGAACACCACAGAAAATCACATTTTCTTCTTCATCGATTTGAAAATTTCCTTCTAAAGAGAAGAATTCTTCACCAAATCTAATATTTTGTGCATCTGAATAGTTCAGATAAGATTTCGCCAAGGCGAGGTAGTGAACTGCGTCTAAAATATTGGTTTTACCAATTCCGTTGGGTCCAACAAAAGCGTTGAGTTTTGGAGAAAAGTCCAATTCAAGTTCTTCAAAGTTTTTAAAATTTCTCAGTAAAATCGTTTTCAGAAACATTTGTCAAAATTACAACAATTGATTTAGAAGGTTGAATGAATATAAAAAAATAAAGGACAGCAATTGCTGTCCTTTATCAATATTTAGATTATGAATATTTATTCAAATCCTGGTTTAAAGAAGTTCTCTATATCGAAACCAAGCACAGCGGTAAATCCATCATTACCTTCGTATTTGATATCGCTCAATCCGATATTATAAGAGAATCCCATGTTCATTCTTCCAATTTCAACACCTAACATAGGAGAAACTGTGAGCGCTTTGCTTTCTTCATTGAAGAAATCCATACGATAGTTAGCACCTAACCAAACTGCATTATCATCGAACTTATATTTAGCTTTAAGATTTGCATCGAATCTACTGTCTTCGTCAAAATTTGAGCGATATGCCACTACTGGTTCAAGTTCAAATTGCGAAGAGATATCGATTCTTTTTCCGAGCATACCATAGTAGAATGTAGGGCTTGGTTCGTATTGATTTACGATTGGGCTATTGTAGCTCAAAGGAATATCTAATACTGAAAGTCCTATCATCCATCCGTGATAAGTTGCAGAAGCACCGAAGTTGATATAAGGAATATAAACTCTGGTTTCCTGATCGTTATAAACCGGGTCATTTGGCATTTCTGTCATACCGGTAAAGTGCATTCCAGCAAAGCTCAAAGAGGTACCGAAAGAGAATTGACCATCTTGTCTATTCTTTTTGTTCCCAATTGGAATGTGATAAGCAGCGGAAATATTAAAGCTATTGGTTTTGGTATTACCATTATGATCATTCATAAAGTACATACCAATTCCGAGCCTATCTACTATGTTGGCATGTGCACTAGCAAGCGTTGTCACGGGGCCATTTGGCATGTTGTCCCACTGTCTTCTATGAGTCGCTTTGAAAACAATATCATCTGAATCCCCAGTAAAAGATGGGTTGATAAGGAATTTATCCATCAGAAAATATTGTTCATCAAACGGCAAACTCGACTGTGCATAAGAGCACATAGACAGTAGCCCGATTACGATTGTAAAAATTATATTTTGTTTTTTCATTTCTAGGAGTATTGAATTTTTTCTGCTAAAAAATTATTAATATTTCTCGCCTCTACTTTTCACTGTAACATGTCCAGTTAGCTTTCGACCATCAGTTACATTAATGATGTACCAATAATCTGTGGTAGGAGCTTTCTGTCCATTCATAAAGTAACCATCCCAAATTACATTCGAAGTGAGTTCAGCTTGATAAACCAATCTACCGCTTCTATCGTAAATCACTACTTCAGAACCTGGATAAATTTCCAGACCTGGAATATTCCATGTATCGTTGATTCCGTCACCATTTGGTGTAAACATGGTAGGAATAGCCAACACAGCAAATTGTTGTGTAGTTATACAACCTTCGGCAGTTTTTACATACATGGTATGAATTCCTGCTGGAAGATAGTTGAAGCGGTTACTGTCTTGCCACACTACACCTGTTGTTGAATATTGATATGGAGTTTCACCACCTTCAGCTTCAACAATTACATAGTCTGGTCCAACTGTGATGTCAGTGATAATTGCAGGCTCACCTGGTGTTACTACAATCACATCGCTACCTTCACAGCCTTCTGCTGTAGTAACAGTTACTCTGTATGTACCTGGTCCTGTAATATTCAATGTTTGTTCGTTAGCTCCTTCTATTACAGTTCCATTCCTTGTCCAAGTAAACTGAACATCAGTATAGCCTGAGAAGTCTCCATCGGCAAACAATTCAATATTTCCTTCACACATAGAGAAAGGCTCTCCTAAATCTACTTCAAGTCCGCTAATTTCTAATTCGATTTGAACAACTGTAAAACATCCGTTTTCATTTTCAATTCTTACGTACACTATTCCACTCTCAGCTTCATAGTTCGTAGGGTTTGGAATGAATGCCATATTGCCAGAGGTTGCATCATCGAGAGTTTCATAATATCTAATCTCATAATTCTCTGAATCAGCAATAACATCTATAGCTGTTAAATCAACAAATTCAAATCCATCACCACCAATATCACAAGTGAAGAAATATGCATCATTAGCTCCAGTAACACCTTCATAAATTTCAAAGGTTACTTTTACCACTTGAATAACTTGACCGGTAACATCTTTGATTTGAGCGTAAATTTCAACTGGAGTATCTGCTTGGTTCACAGTAAATGGTCCTGTTGGAATTACGTTGTTTTCAGTATCCTCAACAGCATCTTCTTCTGCAGAGTAGAATTTAACACCTAAAGTATTGTCTCCTTCTTGGATATCTTCAGCAACATCTTCTAAGTCAAATACAACAAAACCATTTTGCTCATCATCACAAGCAAAGTAATTTCTTTCGCCAGAAACGATTGAACAGTCAAATGATCCGGTTGAATTTTCTTCGTCAAATATCAAGTTTACATAACCAAATTGGTTGTAGCTACCAGCATAGTTAGTAATCATCATGATGTAGATTTCTCCTTGTTGAGCGTTTTCGATAGAAACATATTCGATAGCACTTGCAGAATAACTACAATCTACTACATCTTGTAATTCTTCGTAATCACAAGGAACTTCTGTAAATGGACCCCATACGATAAAGTCAACATCAATTTCAGATCCTTCTTGATCAGGTTGAGTGTATTGGTTCAAATCAAAGTACAAATCACCAGATTCAGCAATTTTGAAAAAGTAGAATCTTGGGTAAGGTTGATTGTACAAACATCCATAGTTTGGACCTGAAGGTGCTGAAGTTGGAATCTCTCCATCTCCTAGGAAAGGAATGTTAGATCCAAATTCCGGACCTGGACAAGCTGCTTCAGGATCTATACAATCTTCTTTAACTTTCAAAATGATTTGAACAATCTTCGAACAAGCCACAGAATCTGCAACTCTTGCATAAACAACAGTATTGTCGCTTGCAACAAAAGCAGTTGGATCAGCGATTGGATTGTTTTGATTTTCGGCATCTTCTATAGTCGAATAGTAGTCATAAGTCATTTCTTCATAATTATCAACTACCAAAGGTTCGATTTCCGTCAAATCAAATGTTTCAAATCCATCACCATCAAAATCTGTTTCTTCTAATATAAATGTGTCAGCATTGGTTTCTAATTCTCCAAAAGTAATTTCAACTGAATCTTCAGCCGTACAATCTTGATTAGCAACTTCGACTTTATAAACACCGCTCTCAGTTACAACTAAAGAATCTTCGGTTGCACCTGGAATGATATTTCCATCTTTGTACCATTGTAAAGTGAAGTTAGGATCATCAACACTTACGTACAAAGTATATTCATCTTGACCACAAACTTGCAAGTCATTTCCTAAGTCAATTCCGTTTTCGTCAACGATTACTGAACCTAAGTTAAATGAACCTGCTTCTAAAAATACAGCCGAGTCATACAAATAGTCTGTAGTATCGGCTACGATAAGTCTGATGTGATAAGTTTCACCTGGAATAACTTCAGAATGTGCTGTCAAAGCAACTGTCCTACCTCCATATTCTATGTCTTGGAAAGGACCACCTACATAATAGGTATCGTCACCACAATAACTATCGTTTACATTATTGATAGTTACAGGTAAACCATTTGGTAGAAGGGCGATATTCTTTCCGCTTAAGCCTGGATCTGGTGTAATACCAGGTCCACTGATTATAAATCCAAAAACATCATTATAGGATGAACATGCAAAGCCTGGATATTCTTCTGAAGCAAAAATATAATTAAATGAGATTTCGTTGGCTTGAGGAACGAAATCAAACTCAAAAATAGTTACGTTATTAGTTGAATTACCTGCTAACTGAGTAGCATCAGCATCACCAGTCCATGACATGTCCCCTTTAGAAACATTACCAGAATTTGGTCCTTCAGCATCTTTAGCATAACCAGTGGTTAACACTATTCCACGTTCAAAAGGGAAATCGGTATTTCCTCTCTTAAAAAATCCCCAACTTCGATTAGCACTTGGGAATTGCTCAGATGGATTATCTTTTAGTTGAAAATTTGAAGAAGTAGAACATAGTCCTCCATCCAACAACACATCGGTAAGTAATTGCTCTGCACTATAGCTTGATTCCGGATCAGACGCATCATTCACAATTATACTTTGTGACAATGCATTTGCACTAAATAAGTATTGCAGAAAAACAATTACGAGTAAAAGTTTTCTCATAAGTAAAACAAATTTGATATTCTCTTTGTAAATTATTTTTTAAATTTAAGTCAATTTTAACGAAAATTTCGGACTTATCCAATTCTTTTTAGTTCTTAAGCCTAAATTTTAATTTTCAAGTTTCGGTTTTTTATAAAATGAATAAATAATTCCAACAGCTAATGACACTACAATTACGCTCAATGAAATCCACTCAGGCAAATCTATCATATTGGTTTTCATATAAGAATGCAATGTCATCTTGATTCCAACGAACAATAGAATAAAGGCTAAACTGTATTTTAGGTAAGCAAATTTGTCCATAATATTGGCCAAGAAAAAATACATTGACCTAAGTCCTAAAATTGCCATAATATTCGAAGAAAACACAATAAATGGATTTTCGGTAATTGCTAAAATTGCAGGAATACTATCCAAAGCAAATAAAACATCTGTCAATTCTATGATGACCAATGCTAAAAATAAAGGAGTAGCTGCCAAAATTCCCATTCGTTTTATGAATAGTTTTTGACCGTGCAATTCTTGTGTGATAGGCATTATTTTTCTGATAATTTTAAACACCTTATTTTCTCTTGGATTGATATTGATGGTTTCTTCAGCGAATGCCATTTTATATGCGGTATAAATTAAGAAAGCACCGAAAATATAAGTGATCCAATCAATTTTGTTGATCAACCAAATTCCGAAGAAAATCATCAATGCTCTAAACACCACTGCACCTACAATTCCCCAAAACAAAACCCTATGCTGGTATTTTTGTGGAATGCTAAAAGCTTTAAAAATCACTGCGATGACAAACACATTGTCGACTGACAATGACAATTCCAAAAGATAACCTTGGATGTATTTATAAAAGGCAGTTTCTGGAGTATAATTTTGAGGGTTATCAACGTATTGATTATCGAATAACCAATAAAGAATCACAGAAAACAAGAGTGAAAGTGTAACCCAAAATGTAGTCCATTTTGCTGCTTCCTTTTGCGATATTACGTGTGCTTTACGATTGAAAACACCTAAATCGAGCGCTAAAAGAAAGACTACTACCGATATGAATATTGCCCAAACCATTCTAAATATTTTGACAAATATCCATATTTAAGATGGATAATCAATATTTTTTTTAGGAAACAAAAAAAGGCGAGTTACCTCGCCTTTTCTATAATTAAGTTATGTTTCTTTAAGAATCTAACGCTTCAGCACCTCCAACAATTTCCAATATCTCATTGGTAATTGCCGCTTGTCTCGCTTTGTTGTAATGTAAAATTAATTCTCTTCTGAGTGTATCTGCATTGTCAGTTGCCTTATGCATTGCTGTCATACGCGCACCATGTTCAGATGCATTCGAATCGAGAACTGCTTTATACAATTGAGTTTTCAGCGTTTGTGGAATCAAATCGGTAACAATTTCTTCTTTTGATGGCTCAAATATATAATCAACAGTAGAAACATTTGCATCGACCTCATCACCGGTTTTGATTTGAACAGGTAAATAATGTTCATCAATTACGGTTTGATTGGCAGCATTTCTAAATTGATTATAAACAATTCTAACTTCATCGAATTCAGCATTGATAAATTTTTCTGTAATTTCTTCTGAAATAGCTGCTACAGATTCATATTTCAAATCGTCCCAAAGATGAGATTCGTTTCTATAAATTTTTGAAGTATTTTTCAAAAAGTCGAAACCTTTTTTACCGATGGTCAAAACTTCAACTTCAATACCTTTCTGTTTAGCTTCTTCAATTATTGAATTTGTCTTTTTAACAATACTTGAGTTAAAAGCACCTGCCAAACCACGGTTGGAAGTCAACACCACCAACAAAAGTTTTTGAACCTCTCTTTGAACCGTTAGTTCACCTCCCACATTGCTGTCGAGTGTTGAACTAATATTCTGAAGAATATCACGCAATTTATCTGCATAAGGACGAAGTTGAACAATTGAGTCTTGGGCTCTTTTTAGTTTTGCAGCCGACACCATTTTCATGGCATTGGTGATCTGCATAGTTGAACCTACCGACGAAATCCTGCTTCGTATTTCTTTTAAATTTGCCATTCTTTAATTTATAAATGTACTTGTGTACACTTTTTACTTGTATTTTGCTACTGTATCGCTAATTGCTGTTTCCAACACTTTAACTATCTCATCATTGTATTCTCCTGTACGAATTTGAGTCAAAGTATCCATGTGTTTGTTTCTCATCAAAGATAAGAAAGACTCTTGCCATTCTTTAACTTTTTCAACAGGAACATCTCTCAAAAGACCTTGAGTACCAGCGAAAATAATTGCTACTTGCTCTTCAACTGGGATGGGTGAGTGAACGTTTTGTTTTAACAATTCACCGTTTCTTTCACCTTTTCCAATAACTGCCATAGTAGCTGCGTCTAAATCCGATCCGAATTTAGCGAAAGCTTCTAATTCTGCATATTGAGCTTGGTCTAATTTCAAAGTACCAGAAACTTTTTTCATTGGTTTAATCTGTGCACTTCCTCCAACTCGAGATACTGAAATACCTACGTTAATCGCTGGACGAACACCTGAGTTGAACAAATCTGATTCTAAGAAAATCTGACCATCTGTAATTGAAATTACGTTGGTAGGAATATAAGCCGATACGTCACCTGCTTGTGTTTCGATGATTGGTAAAGCGGTCAATGAACCTCCACCTTTTACTACATCTTTCAAAGATTCTGGTAAATCGTTCATTTCTGCCGCTACTTTATCGTCACCGATAATTTTCGCAGCACGTTCTAACAAACGAGAGTGTAAGTAGAAAACGTCTCCTGGATAAGCCTCACGCCCTGGAGGACGACGTAATAAAAGTGAAACTTCACGGTATGCTACCGCTTGTTTTGATAAGTCGTCATAAACAACCAAAGCTGCACGACCTGTATCACGGAAATATTCACCGATTGCTGCTCCAGCCATAGGCGCATAAACTTGCATTGGTGCAGGGTCAGATGCGTTTGCTGCTACAACAATTGTATATTTGTCAGCACCTGAAGCCTTTAGAGTATTCATGATTTGAGCAACTGTTGATCCTTTTTGACCAACTGCTACATAAATACAATAAACAGGTTCACCTCTGTCGTAAAATTCCTTTTGATTTAAAATAGTATCAATAGCAACTGATGTTTTACCTGTTTGACGGTCACCGATGATAAGCTCACGTTGTCCACGTCCAATTGGAATCATAGAGTCAATAGCTACGATACCAGTTTGCATAGGTTCACTTACTGGTTCACGGTAAATAACACCAGGAGCTTTACGCTCGATTGGCATTTCGTACAATTTTCCTTCGATAGGACCTTTACCGTCGATTGGGTTACCCAACATATCTACAACACGTCCCAACATTCCTTCTCCTACATTGATAGAAGTAATTCTATTAGTACGTTTGACAGTATCTCCTTCTTTGATTTCGTTTGAAGGACCTAACAATACGATTCCGACATTGTCTTCTTCAAGGTTTAACACCATCCCTTCAAGTCCATTAGAAAACTCAACTAACTCTCCATATTGAGCGTTATCAAGTCCGTAAACTCGGGCAATACCGTCTCCAACACTCAATACAGTTCCAACTTCCGACATTTCTACATTTACATCGAAATTGGAAAGTTGTTGTTTTAATATTGCTGAAACTTCAGCTGGTTTTATTTTTGCCATTTCTATCTATTTAAATTTTGGGAATGTATTCGTTTTTATCAAATTCTTTTTTCAATCGATTCAATTTGTTTCTTACGCTACTATCGATTTGTTTGTCGCCTACTCTTAAGATAAATCCTCCTAAAATTTCAGGATCGACTTTACTTTCGATTTCAAATGAATCAGTTGTATTAATTTTGGATTTAGCAGCTTCAATTATTTCTTTCACCATTTCATCTTCAAGCTTTACAGCAGAAGTAATTTCCATAATGCTAATTCTATTTTGGGCATTATAAAGATGAGTGAATTGAGAAGAAATATCTCTTAGATATCTTTCTCTACCTTGATTGACTACTAATTTTATAAAGTTTTGAACTACTGGAGAAAAGTCTTTAAACAATTCTGCACCAATAGCATTCTTTCTTTTTGAATCTAAAACTGGTGATGCTAAGAATGCAGCCAATTCGCGACTTTCTTTAATCGACTCTCTCAAATCAATCATTTCTCGATTGATTTGCTCCGCCTGATTGGTTTCGTTCGCAAATAGCATTAACCCTTTGGCATAACGTCTTGCTGCTCTAACTCCTGACATTTTAGTTCAATTTAACTTCGTTAATCATTTCTTTTGCTAAATTCTCTTGTGCTGACTTTTCTGCCAACTCACGCTTCAAAACGGTTTCAGCTACTTCAATTGAAAGCGTTGCAATTTGATTTTTCAATTCAGTCATTGCAGCTAACTTTTCATTTTGAATGGCAGCCTTAGCGTTTTCAATCAATCTATCCGCTTCGATTTTAGCATCATCCTTAGCTTTTGATACGATGTTTTCGTGCATTTCACGTGCTTCTTTCAAAATCGCATCGCGCTCTATTTTGGCTTCTCTTAAAATCTTATCATTTTCAGCCTTTAAGTTTGACATTTCCTCTCTGGCCTTTTTCGCTTCATTCAAAGCGTCTTCAATTGATTTCTCACGATCTTTAACCGCTTTTAAAATTGGTTTCCAAGCATAAGACCTCAATACCACTAACAAAATGATAAAGGTTAATGTTGTCCAAAATATCAAACCTATAGAAGGAGTAATTAAATCCATAGTATATCGTAATTTATATAAAATTAATTGTATGCAATAATTAAAATCAGCTTCTACAACCAACCGTTATAGAAGCATGATTTACTTTTCAAATTCTTAGCCGTTACCTAATAACGCTACAACGATACCGAATAATCCAGCTCCTTCAATTAAAGCAGCTGCAATAATCATCGCTGTTTGAATTTTTGATGTAGCTTCTGGTTGTCTAGCGATAGCTTCCATAGCAGATCCACCGATTTTACCGATACCAAGACCTACTCCTAAAACTGCTAAACCTGCTCCGATTGCTGCAATACTTCCTGTCATAATAATAACATTTTATATATTAATAATTAATTTTTTAACTCATTTCAGTTTCATGATCAGCTACTGCTGTTCCAATAAACAAAGCTACCAACATCGTAAATATAAACGCCTGTAAAGCAGCCACCAACAATTCCAAAACATAAATGAACAAAGTTAATGGTAATGCGCCTAATGACACAACTTCTGTCTGGAAAATAAATATCAATGAAACCAAAGAAAATATAATAATGTGCCCTGCTGTAATGTTCGCAAACAAACGAATCATCAAAGCAAAAGGCTTAGTAATTACTCCAATCAATTCTATTGGTGCCAATAATAATTTAACTGGCACTGGTACTCCTGGCATCCATAACATATGACCCCAATAACCTTTGTTACCCGAGAAATTAATCACCAATAAAGCGATTACAGCTAAAACCAATGTAAATGCGATATTACCTGTCAAGTTCGCGGCACCTGGCATCAAACCTAATAAGTTGTTGATCCAAATAAAGAAAAACAAGGTTAGTAAATAAGGCATGTACCTGGAATATTTTTTCTCTCCAATATTTGGAACTGCAACTTCATCACGTATAAAAATAATGATAGGCTCCATAAATCCTGCAATCCCTCTTGGAACGTATCCTTCGTTTCCTTTTTTCTTGTAATTTGCTGCAACTGCACCAAAAATAAGAATCATTAGAATTACTGACATAAACATAGAAGCAACGTTCTTAGTGATAGAGAAATCCAAAGGCTTTTCGTTAACTATTTTCCCTTCAGCGTTTCTTTCAATCGTGCCTTCAGCATCTGTCTTGTAAATCTTTCCTCCATAATTAAAATAGTGATTTCCACCTACTTCAGCTACTTGCTCGTTGTGATGAAAAGCAGATGACATAAAGAATTTCAATCCATCATCAATTAGAATAACTGGCAAAGGAATAGTAAAACTATTTTCTCCTTCACCCCACAAATGCCAATCGTGTGCATCAGCTATGTGATTCATAATTACGGGAACTGGATTATATTTGCTTATTCCCTCTTTAACTCTTGCAGCTTCTTCTGCATTTGCTTGTATTTCTTTTTCAACGAGTTCTGGAAATGTTTCCACTGAAGTTTCAGAAACTCCAGTTGCATATGAAAGACCATACACTAAAAAAAACACTAAGGTGAATAGTTTTGAAAATCTCATTTTTCGTTTTATGTTAGATTCTAAATTCGTGTGCAAAATTAATTCTTATTAATGCCGAAACAAAGCAACCTGCTAAAAATCATCAAATTATTTACAAATCACTTCGAAGAAGCCTTACAAATGTCAGTACCTCTGCAATTAAAATCAAAAAATAGGCAATCATCAGCTGATAAACACCTTCTTTAATCTGCTGATTCACAACTACTAACGCTAAAACTATTGCCATTTTCGCAACCATTCCTGCCAAAAAAACAGAGCCCACATGATTGTGGTTAAATTTCTTAACAATTAGTCCAATTATGATAAAAAACAAAGTTAACAAACCTATAATTAGATATAATTTGATGATTAAATCTTTTGAAACCGTTAAGCCGAGGTATTCTCCCAAAAAAACTTGGACGAAAAAAAATATTATAACCAGAAATAGATACGTACCTATTATTTTTAAATTATTTATCATTATTCACTTTTTGGCAATTGTTTTATCATTAAATATATAGCTACAAAAACCCCAACGAGAGAAAGAGCAGCTGTAAAATATGGTGTTTCCAATACGAGTTTACCGTCTATCCAATAGCCTAAAAAGGTAAATAGTACGATAATCACCACCATTTGTATCCCCATTCCTGCAAATTTAAGGTATTGATTGACCCCATCTAATTTTCGTTTCGGTTCCATAATTTTCAGTAATTTTGCAAAAATAATTTGATTTGGTAAAGATAGGAAACATTAGTTTACCAGAATTCCCATTGTTGCTTGCACCAATGGAAGATGTAAGCGACCCACCTTTTCGTAGGCTTTGCAAAATGCATGGTGCGGATTTAATGTATTCGGAATTTATTTCTTCTGAAGGTTTGATTCGAGACGCGATTAAAAGCCGACAAAAGTTAGATATCTTCGATTATGAAAGGCCTATTGGGATTCAAATCTTTGGTGGAGACGAGGAAGCTATGGCGATGTCAGCCAAGATAGTTGAAGCTGTAAATCCCGATTTGGTCGACATTAACTTTGGTTGTCCTGTGAAAAAAGTCGTTACCAAAGGTGCAGGCGCAGGTGTTTTGAAGGATGTTGATTTGATGGTTCGATTGACCAAAGCTGTGGTCGATAGTACACATTTGCCCGTTACAGTTAAAACGAGGTTGGGATGGGACAACGAAAGCATCAATATTCAAGAAGTAGCTGAACGTTTACAAGAAACTGGCATCAAAGCTTTATCCATACACGGAAGAACGCGTTCTCAGATGTACAAAGGAGAAGCTGATTGGACTGAAATAGCAAAGGTAAAAGCTAATCCTAACATAGAAATTCCAATTTTTGGAAATGGCGATATAGATTCTCCTGAGAAAGCAGTGGAATATAAAGAGAAATATGGAGTCGATGGTATAATGATCGGACGAGCGGCCATTGGTAATCCTTGGATTTTCAATCAAATCAAACATTTTGTAAATACCGGTCAGCATTTACCTCAACCTACTTTATTTGAAAGAGTTGAAGCAGCCAAACAACATTTGGAATGGGCATGTGACTGGAAAGGAGATAGAGTGGGCGTATTGGAAACAAGGATGCATTATGGAAATTATTTTAAAGGCATTCCTAACTTTAAATCCTACAGAAAGCAATTGGTTACTTTAGATGGGAAAGATGAAATCTTTTCACTACTCGATGAAGTTGCAGAAAATTTAAATATAGAATGGCCGACGATATAAAGTTACACGAAAAAGAAATTTTAATTACAAAGGAATTCCTCGATGAACTTCAACATGTAAACAATATTGAATATGTTAAATGGGTAGAAATGATTGCTACAGAACACTGGGAATTATTGAAAAACAGCACAGTATACAAAGATTATATTTGGTTCATGGTCGATCATTTTATTCAATACAAAAAACAAGCTTACGAAGGTCAAAAATTATTGATTCGAACTTATCCACTACAGCCAAATGGCGTTAGACAACCGAGAAAAGTAGAATTTTATGTCGATGGTGAACTCATTGCTGATTCCTTGACACATTGGGTTTTGATTCATCCTGAAACCAAAAAAGTTACTCGACTCGATGCTAATTGGTTGGATTTATAATTAATCAGAAAATTAAGTAAACAAATACCATTTCACTCCTAATTGCAATTTAAAATCTTTGTAAGGTGTAAACGGAGCGCTATAATAATTGTTGGTTCCCCAGAGCGAGTTGAAGTGATCTGCTCTTATATAAATCCTCATTCGATCAACTTTGATATTTAAAAAGAAATCAAGAATCGGGAAATTTCCTATTTTCTGAATTCCATAGTCCGGATGTTCGTTTTGAATCATGAATTCATTGATCACAGGAAAGAAAGTCCTGGATTCGAATTCGGTGAAATAATTCCCATTGAAACCTACTTGAACTTCAGCTTTATTGTCAAACAATTTTCCTTGCCAATAAATCGATGCTCTTGCTATAAAATCGGGCAATGGTAAAAATTCTTCATTATTGGTCACTTTCTGATATTGCACAGTAGTTCTCAAGTTGAAATTTCGATAGGAAAGCAAATTATCAGCTCGGAGTTGGAACATAGAAATACTTCCATTCAACTGTTTAGGTCTAAAATCTTCGGTTACGTAAACATAATTTTCGATGTTGTATAAATTCGCTTCTACACTTGTATTCAGTTTCTCTAAATTAAGTGAACCATAAAATTTTTGAGTATTGATATTTTCGAAACTATAATTGTAATAATTAAAATCTTTGTAAAAACTTTGGTTATAAAATAGGTTCAAAGATGGGAAGGTCGATTCCAATAAAACTCCACCGATGATATGATATCCATCGATTGGCTGTAAATCGAGTTCAGCATTTACATTGTACATATTTTTAAACAAATTACCTGATTTGTACTCAGCATTTGCCATAAGTTTCAGTCTATCGTTCCAATCAAAATAAGCCCTACCTACACCTCCAAACAAATTATCATCCAAAGCTTTTGGTATCAACACCAAACCATGATTGTATTCATTTTCACCATAAAGTTTCACATTTTCATACCTAATTCCAGCTTCAAGCAAAAGATTATCTCCCCATTGAAATGCAATAGTAGAGGTATTCTGTAAATTTTCTAAACTTTTTAGATTTCTTCTTAAGATTCCTGGAATAACGGCACTACTGAAATAATTTTCGTTATCCGGTTCACGATAAAAATATTTCTGTTTCTCATAGGAGAAAACATTTTTAAAAGTCAATGGTGATTTAACGGTTGAAGTTGAATCATTGTTCATTCTAAGAAGTACATATTGAGCACCAAGGTGGAAACGTCTCGAATCAAACTCGGTATAAGCAGAATTCAGGTTTACACCAATATTTTGTCGATTGGTGGTTCTTAGGCTGTCGTCATGAACAAATTCATTCAAATCTCTTATTCCAGCGTTTTCGTCATTATCAATTGCTTGTGAGGCAAAATGCGACCAAAGTTTAAATCTTTCATTTTTCGTTCGGTGGTTAATTGTAGCTATGAATGCGTTATTTGCTGCTAAATTGTTCTGATAAAAACCGACGGATCTTAAACCTCGATATCTCACAGAATAGTTGAATTGAGGCGAAAGGTTGTGCGCAAAAGTAGTCGATAAATATTGACCTTCTCTAACACCATTTTCAAAAACGAATTCTGTCATCGGCGTTTTCACGTCATAATATCTAATATCTTCAGCGTGTAAATAATTAAATGATTTTCCTTCGGGAAGTAAATTCAATTTAAATCTTCTATTTTCATAGACCAATGGATTGAAGGTTTGGCCTGAATTGGGAAAATTTATTTTCCCGAACATATCTTTTTGAGTGAAATTCTGATTATAGTAGTTTTCAATAGACAAAGTCGTGTCAATGATTGATGGTTTTAAATCATTTTCTCTCCAATAAGTATAATCTGTAATTACAGGTCGATGGATTCTTAAGCTATCGTTGGCCACTTCACGATTAGCGAATTCCTGCAAGGAATCGCTTATTGCCTCCGGATCATTTAGGTTTGTCAAGACTTGAGAAAAAACCGTTGAGTTCAAAAACAAACCTATTAAAAGAGCAGTGATATGCTTCATACATTAATAATCAAGTCGCAAAGTTAATTCAAAAAATCAAGGTATAAAAAAACCCACTCGAGGTGAGTGGGTTTATTATGATTAATAAGTGTACTTATTAGTAACCTGGATACTGTTGAATTTCTGGATTTCTCAATCTTTCAGAAGAAGGAATTGGGAAAACAAATAATTTATCGTCTGCAGAAATATTACAGTTAATTACACAGTTAGTTTCTTTAACTATTGGTAAACCATTACGTTTCAAATCGTAATACCTTGTACCCTCGCCAAAGAATTCTTTTCGCTTTTCTTCTAAAACAGCTGTTAAAGCGTCACCAGAATAAGTACTACCACCACGACTTTGAGCAAAAGCATTCAAATCATCGAGTGGATTTTGACCTAATCTAGCCATAGCTTCCCATTTGATAAACAAAGCTTCTGTCATACGGAAAACTTTGATATCTTGTGTATAAGGACCTACAGAAGCAGGTTTTCTTTGCCATTTTTTAATAAAAATACCTGTCGGATCATCTGACGATGGGCCATTATTTCCAAACAGTTCTTTTCTTATATCATTATCTGAAAATTCATCTCTAAAAGTAGGCCTATATAAAATACTTCTATGCGGAGCGTTGCTTGCAAAGAAAGTCGCAGGGTGAGCATTAACGTCTAGGTTAAAGCTTGCCGTTTGAGGTACTTCAAAAATTGTCTCAGGCTGATTTTCCTGTTCTGTTTCATCATTAGAAGTAAAATAAGTCATATAGTCTTCTACATCAAGCAATGCAAAGTTTCCTGGAGATTCATCTAAAACTTTATTTGCGTATGTAATCGCTGCTGGTAAGTCTACACCAAAATGCAAATGCGTTTTGGCTAATAGGAAGTTTGCTAAAGTTTTAGTGAAAATTCCTTTATGCTCAGCTTGATCTGGTGCATGTTCTAAACCTTTCTCCAACTCAGTAACGATTTCATCATAAGTATCCTGCAAAGTAGCTCTAACGCCTATATGATTTGGATCCCAAGCATCTGGTTTTAAAACTATACCATAAGGGGAGTCCATACCAAGTTTTGGAGATGGAGAGAAATGTTGTGCTAACATAAAATAAGCCAACCCTTTCATTATGTGTGCTTGCGCTCTAATTTCTAGAACCTCCTGAGAGGCAGCCTCTTCCAATACTACATCTGCATGAATAACAACATTAGCATTTCTTATGAGTGCATAATACTGTGCCCATGTTGTTGAAGCTTCTGAAGAAACATCACTAAAGTTCATTGCATTAACACCCGTATAATAACCACTATTAGTATTACTAATAAATGCATTGTCAGACATTAATTCACCATAAATAATGGAGTTAGCTCCTAAAGCTGAGGCAGATCCCACCGATCCATAAGCAGAATTTAACAGATATTGAAGCTCATCGGTAGTAAATACTTTACCTTCTAAAGATTCTTCTGTATCTGGATAAATATCCAATCTATCTTCAGAACAAGAACTGACTGAAGCAAATATACCAAATGCTAAAGCTATTTTAATTATATTATTAAATTTCATTTTCTTTTATTTTAAAAATCAATTGATACACCAAACGACCAACTCTTCATAATATAGGTCGTGTTATCATATACACCTTTACCAGACCATGCAGGAACTGCTCCTCCCATTGCAGATTCAGGGTCAAAGTTTAAACTCTTATCTCTTACCCAAGTCCAAACGTTATTTCCTTTCACATAAATGGTTAATCCATCAACTCCTAATTGATCTTTGAACATATTTCCAAAGCTATAAGCCAACTTAACTTCTTTCAATCTGATGTGATCACCTTTGTACAACCATCTTGAAGACAATCCTTCAACGCCCATTCCATTCGGAGCTGCTTGAATTGGATGCAAAGCATTAGGGTTATCAGGTGACCAAGAATCATAAAGCATTTCTTTAACTTGGTTAGTATCCATATGAGTACCACCACTGTGCTTATAATTCCACCATCTGTCCTGAACATAATAATCAAACTGTCCTGTAAAATAAGCAGATAGAGCAAATCCTTTGTAAGAGAATGTATTTTTCACACCACCCATATAAGTTGGGAATGCACTCTTACCATGCCAGTATCTTTCGGCATGGGCTCTGTTGGTTACGGTTTCAGTTTCTGTTTCATCTTTCCACCACATACCAACACCAGTATCTGGGTCAACTCCAGCCCAACCATAAGCATATGCTTCACCGAACAATTGCCCTTGAGAAATCCCCCAGAACTGCCCATAAACATCGATAACTTCTGGATCATACATTCTTGTAACTTTACCTTGATTGTAAGAGAAGTTCATGTCAACGTCCCATCTAAAATCTTTTCTGATTGGTGAAAAAGATAAAGTAGCTTCTATACCTTTGTTTTGGATATCACCAACGTTCATATAGAAAGTACCTGGACCATTTTGTAAAATAACTGGGTTATTATAGATAGCATCTACAGTTTTTCTGTCATAAACATCAACAGAACCTCTGATCAAATCATTCCACAAACCAAAATCAAGACCAAGATTTACTTGTTTTACTGTTTCCCATTTTAAATCAGGGTTTCCGATAGTAGAAATTGCTTTTGTAGGTCCATAAGCATTATTTCCGTTGGCAAGTAATGACATCGCATTAAATTGAGGCCCCCAAGTATCTGCATAAGGAATATTTCCGATCTCACCGTAGTTACCTCTTAAAACTAAGTTTGAGAAAACATCAGGCATAAAATCTTCATTCGACAAAGTCCAACTACCACCAGCTGACCAGAAGATACCAGATTTATTATTTTCTCCTAAAGTAGAGTTAGAATCTCTTCTCAACTGACCCGATACCGTATATTTACTATCATAAGTATAGTTCATTCTACCAAAGTAAGAAATTTGAGACCAAGACCTGTTCCAGTTTCTTGAAGAATATCTATCAGGGTCTCCGAATTGAGAATATGGTTTAGCTTCAGAGAAGTTAGCAGCAGAAATAGTTAACTGTCTATAAAAGTGCTCAGAATAATCCATACCTGCATAAACTGCAAGATCATGCACTTCATTAAATACGTTACGGTAGCTAACTGAGTTTGTCCAGTTCCAATCAAAAGTATGCGCTCTGGTTTGAGACAAAACTCCATTATTGTTGTATCCATCACCTACAGCTGGGTGCCACCAATCCATTTCATTCAATGTTTGATATTGTCCTCCCCAAAGTGAGTTAACATAAACATTTTTCCAAGGTTGATATTCAATGTTTATAGATCCTAACCAAGTTTGAATCGATCCTTTTTGGATGTTATTTTCAATAATTCCAATTGGGTTAAACATACGTCCATCACCAAGTCCGATTTGATTTCCTTGACTCAAAGAACCATCTGGCTGATAAATTGGATAAAAAGGCTGAATCATCCATGCTGCATTCATAGGGTTTGCATAAGCCCCACCACTGGTCACTCCATTTCTTTCAACATTAGAGAAATTTAAGTTTGCAGAAAGGTTCAATTTATCTTCGATTCTATGATCAACCGCTGTACTGAAGCTATATCTATCGAAATAACTATCTAATAACAAAGGCTTATTTTGGTAGTAAGAACCTCCTATACGGAATGATGTATTTTCACTACCACCAGTAGCTGAGAAGTTATATGTTCTAACAGAAGATTGTGGCCTTCTAACAGCTTCTAACCAGTCCTGGTTAGTAACTCCGTCCCAACCTCTTTCAGCAGCATAGGCAGCCTTAGCTTCTTCTAAAGAAGAGAAGTTAGGGTTGATTTGCCAACCGATTTCACCGTTGTAAGAGTTCCATCTTGCCATACCTCCCCAAGTTGCTAATTCATCAGCATTCATCCATTGTTGCTTATCATAAGCAATGTCTTGAATTGCCATATCGGTTGAGAAGTTGAATCTTGTCTTCTGGTTATAGCTACCTTTTTTAGTAGTTACAACAATAACCCCATTAGCACCACGAGCACCATAGATAGCTGTACTCGACGCATCCTTCAAAACAGTAACAGATTCGATTTGGTTAGGATCGATAGAAGCTAATGGATTCCAAGAATCCATAATACCAGCATTGTCTTGACCTTTACCAACAACTACACCATCTATTACATACAATGGATTAGGAGTACCAATAAATGAACCCGCACCACGTATAGCAATGATATTCACCGCTCCTGGATCACCACTTGCAGTACTAAAGCTAAGACCAGTTACACGACCGTTTAAAACCTCATCGATTGAAGCCACAGGCGTTAATTCAAAGTCTTCTTTCCTTACTACATCATAAGCTCCAATTTTCTGTGCTGGGTCAACTTTAATACCTCCAGTCAAAGTAACTGTTGTTAATTGAACGGTTTCACCAAGCTTTAAAGTACCCATATTTCTTCTGGCTACAGCAAAGTCTTGAGTGTTACCCATTGCATCAGTAATTATTAAAACGTCGCCTATTTCAGCATCTATCGAAAACGAACCATCGCCTTCAGTAAATGTAGATGCCTCTCCTCCTCTCACAGTTACTTCTGCGTCAGCCACAGGACCAAAATCATCCGTAACAACACCAGTAACTTGAGCAAAAACTACCTGCCCAACAAAGAGCAGGAAAAGTGCACTTAGAAATGCAAATTTTGTCCTCATACTTATTTTTTTATAACATTATCGGGACAAAATTGTAACATTTTATTAAGAAATCCAAATTTATCACTATTTAATAGTAAGCATATATTGCAGTCAAATAGTTAATTAATAAAAAAAGCCATTCTATTTAGAAGAATGGCTTTCACATATATTTAATATATTTTCTGTTTTATTTGAGCTTTTTCTTTACCTCGACAGTTTCATAAGCTTCAATGATGTCTCCAATTTCAATATCGTTGTAATTCTTGATATTTAAACCACATTCATAACCTTTGGTCACTTCTCTTACGTCATCTTTGAAACGTTTCAAACTCGCCAATTCACCATCGTGAATAACTACTCCATCACGTATAAGTCTGATTTTAGAAGAACGAGTTACCTTACCATTCAACACCATACAACCTGCAATCGTACCGATTTTTGAAACTTTAAAGGTTTCTCTAATCTCAATTTCTCCGATCACCTGTTCTTTCAATTCTGGTGACAACATTCCTTCCATTGCTTCTTTCAAATCGTTGATAGCATCGTAGATAATCGAATAATTTCTGATTTCGATTTCTTCTTTTTCAGCAAGTTCTTTGGCTGTTGCTCCTGGACGAACATTGAATCCTATAATTACAGCATCTGATGCGCTAGCTAACAATACGTCGGATTCGGTAATCTGCCCCACACCTTTGTGTAAGATATTTACTTGAATTTCTTCAGTTGATAAGTTTTGAAGTGAATCTGTAAGCGCTTCAACCGAACCGTCAACGTCACCTTTCAATATAATATTCAACTCTTGGAAATCTCCCAAAGCAATTCTTCGACCAATTTCATCAAGTGTAATGTGTTTTTGGGTACGAATCGTTTGCTCTCTTTGTAATTGTTCGCGTTTAGAAGCCACTTGTTTTGCTTCATGTTCATCCTCAAATACTCTGAATTTATCACCGGCAGTAGGAGCTCCATCTAAACCTAAAATAGTTACTGGAGTCGAAGGACCTGCAACCTTTACGGTATTTCCTCTTTCGTCCAACATCGCTCTAACTTTCCCGTGATTACTTCCTGCAACTATATAATCTCCAACTCTTAGGCTTCCATTTTGAACCAAGATAGTTGCTACATAACCTCTACCTTTATCCAATGAAGCTTCAACTACAGTACCTGTAGCTGGTCTTTTTGGATTTGCTTTCAACTCTAAAATTTCTGCTTCAAGCAAAACTTTTTCTAAAAGTTCATCGATATTCAAACCTTGTTTGGCTGAAATGTCTTGGGATTGAATCGTTCCTCCCCATTCTTCAACCAACAAATTCATGCTTGACAATTGCTCTTTTACTTTGTCAGGATTAGCTGTTGGTTTATCGATTTTATTGATTGCGAAAATAATTGGCACTTCAGCCGCTTGCGCGTGACTGATTGCTTCACGTGTTTGTTGCATCACTTGGTCATCCGCAGCAATAACAATAATTGCGATATCGGTCACCTGTGCACCTCTTGCACGCATAGCAGTAAACGCCTCGTGTCCAGGTGTATCTAAGAAAGTGATTTTTTCTTTGTTTTCTAACGTAACGTTATATGCTCCGATATGCTGAGTGATTCCACCCGACTCACCTGCAATAACGTTTGCTTTTCTTATGTAGTCTAATAAAGATGTCTTACCATGGTCAACATGTCCCATTACAGTTACGATAGGTGCACGCTTCACAAGATCTTTTGGATCATCTTCAATATCGTCTTCAATTTCTAATTCTTCTTCAACATTGGTAAATTCTACTTCATAACCAAAATCATCAGCTACCAATTGAATCGTATCAGCTTCTAATCTTTGGTTCATAGTAACCATAATACCCAATGCCATACAAGCGGAGATAACTTCAGTTACACCTACATCCATCAAACTGGCAAGTTCATTTACAGTTACGAATTCAGTAACATGTAAAGTTTTGTCCATTTCTTTAGCCTCCATTTCCATGGCGTGGATTTCACGGCGCTCCTTTCTTCTATCTCTTCTATGTCTTGCGGCACCTCTTGATTTAACGTTTTTATTCGTTAATTTCTCTAAGGTTTCTTTGATTTGTTTTGAAACCTCTTCTTCAGTCAGTTCAGCTTGAGGTTTTCTACGAGCAGGTCTTCTTTTGGTTTGTTGGTTAGGTCTTTTGTTACCAGTTGGTGTACTTGGCTTTACATCAGAAACTTTAACATCTTTTCGGATTCTTTTACGTTTCTTTCTTTTCTCTCTTTCTTGCTTTTGTTTTTCTTTTCGATCTTCAGCAAGTTTTTTATCTTTTTCAAATTCAGATAAATCAAGAGTTTTTCCTGTAAAGTTTGGACCTTCCAACTTTTTATAAACCGTTTCTATAACTTCAGGTTTATTTGGATCTGCTTCTTTATCTTCTTTAGCTTCCGGTTTTGCTGCAGCCTTTTCTTTCTTTGACTCTTTTTTCTCCGGCTTGGCTATTTCTTTCTTATCAACAGTTTTCTCAACCTTTTCTTCCTTCTTTTCTTCAGCTTTTGGGGCTTCTACCTTTTCAGAAGTTGGAACTTCTTTTTTGGCTTCTACTTTAGGTTGTTCAACTTCTTTCTTTATTTCTTCTTGTTTAATCGGCTTTTCAGCTTCAGGTTCTGATTTTTTATCAGTCCTTGGCTTATTAATTTGATCCAAATCAATTTTACCTATTTTTTTAGGACCTTCTAACTCAATCCTTGTTGTAGGAATTTTCTCTACAGGCTTTGGCTTGCTTTCTGGTTCTTCTTTTTTAGGTTCAGGACTTCTCTCTGGGATTTTATTAATAACTACTTCTTCAGAAGCTGCTTTTTGTGCAGCATCCGATTGAAATTCTTTTACTAAAATAGAATATGTTTTTTGATCGATTCTCGTATTAGGTGTACGTTCAATCTGAACCCCATTATCGGCCAAGAAGTCTACGGCGCGATCGATTGAGATATTTAATTCTTTTAATACTTTATTTAGCCTTATCGTTTCCGACATATAATGATTTGGATTTTTAATTTTGCAAAGGTACTAATTCTAATTCAGTACACTGTAATTTATTTAAAATTGACTTAATCTTCCAATTCTTCTTTAAGAATTCTAATTACGTCCATAATGGTTTCTTCTTCTAAATCGGTTCTTAAAACTAAATCGTCAAAATCTTGCTCCAATACACTTCTCGCTGTATCTAAACCGATTTTTTGGAAAGCTTGAATTACCCATTCATCGATTTCATCATGAAATTCCGCCAACTCAACATCCTCATCCTGAGGAACATCTCTAAATACATCAATTTCCATATTTAGAAGCTTTCCGGCCAATCTAACATTGTGTCCTCCTCTACCAATTGCTTTGGAAACCTCTTCTGGTCTCACATACACCGCAACTTTTCCTTCTTCTTCATCAATCTCCATTCGATTGATTTTGGCTGGACTCAATGCTCTTGTAATATACAAATGTAAGTTATTCGTGTAATTAATTACATCTATATTCTCATTTTTCAATTCTCTAACGATAGAATGTATGCGCGAACCTCTCATACCAACACAGGCTCCAACTGGATCAATTCTATCGTCATAAGACTCAACTGCGACTTTGGCTTTCTCACCAGGAATTCTCGCAACTCCTTTAATAGTAATGATTCCATCGAATATCTCAGG
>DEQC01000066.1 GCA_002359055.1 Flavobacteriales bacterium UBA3376
ATAATATAAACGTTAGTCAGAATATAAACCGAGCATTACAAATGTTTAAAAATTTATTTTCAAAAAAAGAATACAGTAGTAAAACAGGCTTTTTCAAGGTTGAGAATAAGAAACTAATTCCAATAGATGAATTGGAAAATGGCTCAATCAATGATTGTATTGAGAAAATAGGTTTCCCTACGAATCACGTTTACACAATAAGTACATTTGATTCCAAAAAAATTTCTGTTTTGGGATTCATAGCTTTAACCAAAAAACTTGTTTTTGTATTAGCTAAAGACAAATCAAAAATATCATTTTCAGATGTTACAAAAGCGGTAAATGGAATTGATTGGGAATTTGAGTATTCTGACCTAAATGTCGAGGATATTTTACAAGATGGTATTGACTATGAGAACTTTGACTTGAATTTTGTAAAATCAATACTTGACTTAACAAAGGAAGATAAAGATTTATATAAATCTAAAAAACTTGGACTTTATCTTCAGTTTGACAATAGAATACTTACAGCATTTACATCTTCTGAATGGGAAAATTCGTCTACTAAATGGCTTAAGGGAATTAACCAAAGTATGGTTGAAAATATGGTTAAAGAAGCCAAACAATACCAACGAAATGAAATCGAAGCAATGCAAGAAGTTAATAATCAAACCAAAGCTTTAATGAATGTTCCACAAGCTATGAAAAGTGAGTTTTTACCATTACACGAAAACGAAAAAGGAAATTTCAGTTTTTATAATTTAGTAATTGCGCATTATACTCAAGATTGCATTCAGGATGATTTCCTTTTTATGAACAGAGGAAGATATAAAAAGATAGATGAACACATATTTGAAGTTGGAAATTTTCAATATGAGTTTGGGAATGACAAACAATTAAAAAATGTTTATGGAAAATAAATACTGCGTACAACAATGTATAACCGCAATTACGGCGGATTCGACTACGTATGAATCCACTCGGAATTGTTAACGTCAGTTCTTAACCGAAAATCATTAACTTTAATCCCGCACTACGCTTATACTTTACCGTTGTGCAACATGCTGAAAACCCACCGCACATTTAGCACATTTGGTTTTTTCCAATCGCAAAAGCCAAAACTAAAAAACAAAAGAGCTAAATTTTCTTAACACGTAGAAAGAAGATTAACTTTGAAATGAAAATAGAGATTAGCGAAAATGACAATAGAAAAATACATCGACAACATAAATCAGAGATACAAACTAGGGAATGCAACGGAGCATACTTTTAGAGGCGACTTACAACAGTTATTGGAAAGTTTAGTGCCTGAAATCAGAGCAACCAACGAACCGAAAAGACAAAGTTGCGGTGCTCCTGACTATATCTTGACCAAAAAAGATATTCCTGTTGGATTTATTGAAGCGAAAGACATTGGCGACAAAGACCTTGACGGAACAAGAAAAGCAGGTAACAAAGAGCAGTTTGACCGCTACAAAGCTTCTCTAAACAATTTGATTTTCACGGACTACATTAACTTTCATCTGTACCGAGAAGGCGAATTTGTTACCAAAATTTCAATTGCGGAAATCACAGAAAAAGGAATTGTTGCATTGCCACAAAATTTTGAAAGGTTTGAAAATCTGATAAAAGACTTTTGCGTTCACGTTGGACAAAACATAAAAAGTCCAAAAAAATTAGCAAAAATGATGGCGGGTAAAGCCCGACTTCTTTCTGATGTGATTGGAAATGCGCTGATAAGTGATGAAGAAAATTATCAAAACAGTACGCTTCGCGAACAAAAACAAGCTTTCAAGGAAATTCTAATTCACGATATTACACCTAGAGGATTTGCTGATGTGTATGCTCAAACCATTGCGTATGGAATGTTTGCAGCTCGTTTGCACGATCCAAGTTTAGATAGTTTTAGCAGACAAGAAGCCGCTGAACTGATTCCAAAATCAAACCCGTTTTTAAGAAAATTATTCGGTTACATTGCTGGACCCGATATTGACGACCGTATAAAATGGATTGTAGAAAATTTGGCAGAAATATTCTTAGCCTGTAACGTAGAAGAAATTCTGAAAAATTACGGAAAGACGACCAAAATGGAAGATCCAATCATCCATTTTTATGAAACCTTCTTGGCAGAATACGACCCGAAACTACGGAAAGCACGAGGCGTTTGGTACACACCTGCTCCTGTTGTAAACTTTATTGTTCGTGCAGTTGATGACATTCTAAAAACGGAATTTGATTTACCGCAAGGACTTGCCGACACCAGTAAAACAACCATAAAAGTAAATACCCAAACCGCAGATAAACGTTCGGCAACAGGTTACAAACAAATGGAGCAAGAAGTACACAAAGTACAGATTCTTGACCCAGCCACAGGAACAGGAACTTTTTTGGCAGAAGTGGTAAAACATATTCACAAAAAATTTCAAGGACAACAAGGTATTTGGAGTAGTTATGTAGAAACGCATTTATTGCCGCGCTTAAATGGTTTTGAGTTGCTAATGGCGAGTTATGCAATGGCACACCTGAATTTGGATTTGCTTTTAACAGAAACAGGCTACAAACCAACAACAAACCAAAGATTCAGAGTTTACCTTACCAACAGTTTAGAAGAACACCATCCAGACACAGGAACTTTATTTGCCAATTGGCTGAGTACAGAAGCCAATGAAGCCAACCACATTAAACGAGATACACCAGTAATGTGTGTGATTGGAAATCCGCCATATAGCGGAGAAAGCGCCAATAAAGGCGAATGGATTATGAAATTAATGGAAGATTACAAAAAAGAGCCAGGCGGAAAAGAAAAATTAAAAGAGCGAAATTCAAAATTCATCAATGACGATTATGTAAAGTTTTTACGGTACGGTCAACATTTCATAGAAAAAAACGGAAGTGGAGTTTTAGCATTCATCAACCCACACGGCTTTTTAGATAATCCTACCTTTCGTGGAATGCGTTGGCATTTATTAAAAACGTATGATAAAATTTATACCATTGATTTACACGGTAACGCCAAGAAAAAAGAAACTGCCCCAGATGGTTCAGCAGATGTAAATGTTTTTGATATTGAACAAGGCGTTTCAATCAATTTTTTCATAAAAACAGGTAAGAAAAAACCAAACGAATTAGGCAAAGTTTATCATTATGACCTTTATGGTAAACGAGAATTAAAATATGATTTTCTAACCGAAAACAGTCTAAAATCAACACCCTATAATGAAGTTGAACTAATTGCTCCAGAATATTTTTTAATGCCTAAAGATTTTGAAAATAAAAACGAATATGACAAAGGCTTTCAATTAACGGAGTTGTTTATAGAATCGTCATTAGGTGTTTTATCAAAAAATGACAGTGTGACTATCGAATTTGAAAAATCATCTTTAAATAGAATAATTGAAAACTTTATAAATTTAGAAGAATCTGAATTGCGTAAAATCTACAACTTAAAAAGTGATAGTAGAGATTGGATTTTATCAAAAGCAAAGGAAGATTTAACTGAAAATTTTAGCGATAACAATTTCAAAATGATTACATATCGTCCATTTGATAATAGATGGACTTATTTCACAGGTAAACCAAAAGGTTTTTTTGCATATAGTCAAAATCGCATTATGAAAAATTTGCGTGATGGTAACAATTATGCAATCATATCAGGTAGACAGGGTCAAGCTGTTGGAAGTATGCAATGGAATTTGTCCTTCATCACTAACACAATTTCAGACCAAAACATTTATTATCGTGGTGGTGGTAGTGTATTCCCACTATACATTTACCCTGAAATTAATGGACAGCAAAAAATTGTTGAGTCAATTGAAAGAAAACCAAATCTAAAAGCAGAAATTGTAAATCAAATTGCTGAGCAATTAGGTTTAACTTTCACCAACGAGAAAGAAACCACCGAAAACACCTTTGCCCCAATAGACATTTTAGATTACATCTATGCAGTTTTGCATTCGCCTACTTACCGAGAGAAATACAAAGAGTTTTTAAAAATTGATTTTCCGAGAGTTCCATATCCAAAAGAAAAAGAAACGTTTTGGCAATTGGTCAAATTAGGTGGCGAAATACGCCAAATTCATTTATTGGAAAGTCCAACGGTTGAGCAATACATAACGCAATATCCAATAGACGGAGATAATGTCGTCAGCCGTAAAATCACCAAATCAAGTCCAGGTTATGTAGCAGATAACGAAACTCACGGCAAAGTATATATTAATGACCATCAGTATTTTGATAAAGTGCCATTAGTCGCTTGGGAGTTTTACATTGGTGGTTATCAACCCGCCCAAAAATGGCTAAAAGACCGTCGAGGACGTCAATTGGAGTTTGACGATATTTTGCATTATCAAAAAATTATTGTCGCACTTTCAGAAACGGATAGATTGATGAAAGAGATTGATGAAATTGAAATCATCTAAACCCTACTACAAAATGGATTTTAAGAATTTAGATGAATATTACGAATACCTTGAAAATGACACCAATTTCCAGTATTTAGATTTAAACACCTACAAATACATAACGGCTTTACGAGATAAAATTGAAGATGAAGACACGAAAAAGTTATGTTCGTATGAATTATTTTTTGCTGACTTTTCCATTGAAGAAGGTAAACATATTACAAAATCCCAAAGAGGTGCAAATGCTTATCCAACATTAGATCTATTCGATTACATCAAAACACGAGCAAATAAAGTACAAAACCCAAAATACAAAGCAAAATACAATCATCTACTTTGGTTAAGTCCACAGAAACACATTGATTTTGCCAAAGAAGCAATTGAAAGTTATTTATTGCTTCTAAAAAATTCTTCGTTTTCAGTTGATGATAATTTACAATGCCTGTCATTTGGCAAGTACTTCAAAAATCTTTTTATCCTTAGCCAAACTGTAAACCACAAAAAAGATGAAATTATAAGTTATTTGGTTTCGCTTTTGGAAAGTGATAAACTAAACGATTTTACAAAATATTCGTTGATGGATTTTATCATTGAAAATGGTAAAAAAATAAATTCTTCAATTACTCAAAAATTCTTCGATTACTCAAAAAACAAGATTTCCGATTTAGACGAAAGGGTTTTAGAAAGTTATTTAAAATTACTCGTGATTCTTAGTCAAAAACTTAATTCTTCACCAAGCGAATTTCACGAAAAGTTAGGCGACTATCATATATCTCAACTTGAAAATGAAAAAAACAAAGGTTTTATTGCTCATCATTATTATACAAACGCTTTAGAAGAATATAAAAAGGCTAATAATAAAGAAAAGATTGAGCAAACTGCTGTTTTATTAGAGCAAGCGAAAAAGACTATTGATTTGAAAAGAATATCGGTCAGTTCTGAAGATAATGAAGAACTACAAAATCTTTTAAATAAATGGTGGGATTTCACAAAGAAAAAAATCGACTATCTTATCGACAATGGAATTGATAAAGATATATACGAGTATTTAATTTTAGAAAATTTGTTTCCAAAAGCCGATAAAATTAACGAAGA
>DEQC01000007.1 GCA_002359055.1 Flavobacteriales bacterium UBA3376
GACAAAGATCAAATGGCTCATGTTGTATTAGGTTTAACTGGACAAGTTAAATTAGGAAGAAGAGTAGCATTAAACGCTGACTTCACAATGGTAAACAACGTTCGTCAAGACAGAAATTTTGATGGATCAGCTGCTGCTTCTGACAGAGGGTTCAATGGAACACTTTACAACGCTACCTTAGGTCTTTCTTTCTACTTAGGTGGACATGACCAACATGCTGACTGGTTTGTAACTGAAGATATGATTGAAGGACGTGTTGCTTCACTTGAAAACAGAGTTACTGATATCGAAAACAAAATGTTAGACTCTGATGGTGACGGTGTGCCTGATTATTTAGATTTAGAGCCTAATACACCTGCAGGAAACATGGTAGATGTAAAAGGTAGATCTATTGACAAAAACAAAAACGGTATCCCTGATAGCTATGAGCAATACTTTGCTGATAACTACGGTAAAGGTGAAACAATGACTAAAGGTGATTCAAACACTGCTAAAGACTTGATTAACGATGGTTATGTAGCTGTTTATTTTGATTTTGATAAATCAACACCGAAAAACACAGATGCTGTTAACTTCATCTTATCATACTTGAGAAGTAATCCAAATGCCAATGTAACTATCAACGGTTATGCTGACTCTGTAGGTAACGCTAACTACAACGAGCGTTTGTCTGAAAGAAGAGCGAAAAGTGTAGCTAAGGTATTAGAACAAGCAGGAGTTTCTAGTTCAAGAATCTCTGTTAACGCTAAAGGTGAAGATACTTCATTAGATGGAACTAACAAAACTGTTTCTAAATTTGCAAGAAGAGTTACTTTCTCTGTAAAGTAATAACTAAACCTTAAATATTTGAAAAAGCGGAAGATTAATCTTCCGCTTTTTTGTATTTTTATACAAACATAAAACCTGACAATGCCTTTTAAAATTAATGCAGAATTTTCCCCAACAGGAGACCAGCCTCAAGCAATAAAAAAATTATCAAAAGGAATAGATAATAACGAGAAGTTCCAAACATTATTGGGTGTTACGGGCTCAGGTAAAACATTTACCGTAGCCAATGTCATACAAAATATACAACGTCCAACATTAATTTTAGCCCATAATAAAACTTTAGCTGCACAGCTTTTTGCCGAATTTAAACAGTTTTTTCCAGACAATGCCGTAGAATATTTCGTGTCTTACTACGATTATTACCAACCTGAAGCATATATCCCAGTTACCGGCACTTATATAGAAAAAGATTTGTCCATTAACGATGAATTGGAAAAGCTAAGACTGAGTACAACCTCTTCTCTTTTGTCTGGGCGAAGAGATGTTATCGTCGTATCATCTGTTTCTTGCCTTTACGGTATCGGAAACCCAATCGAGTTTAAGAAAAATGTCATTAGCTTGGAAGTTGAACAACAAATTACCCGAACGGATTTATTACACAGATTGGTTCAAAGCCTATATGCTAGGACTGAAGCTGATTTTTTGCCGGGAAACTTTAGAATCAAAGGTGATACTGTAGAAATTTTCCCCGCTTATGCTGACAACCCCTACCGCATAATTTTCTTTGGTGATGAAATTGAAGAAATTGAGACCTTTGACCCACAGTCTATGACGGTAATTGCTCGATATCCACAACTGAATATATATCCTGCCAATCTGTTTGTAACCTCCCCTGACGTATTACAAAATGCCATTTGGGAAATTCAGCAAGACATGGTGAAGCAAGTGGATTATTTCAAATCAATTGGCAAACACCTCGAGGCGAAACGCGTGGAAGAAAGAACTACATTTGACTTGGAAATGATGAGAGAACTTGGATATTGTTCAGGAATCGAAAACTATTCCAGATATATGGATCAACGCTTGCCTGGCACTCGCCCATTCTGCTTGCTTGATTATTTCCCGGACGATTATTTGATGGTTATTGACGAAAGCCACGTGACAATTCCGCAAGTGCATGCAATGTATGGCGGTGACAGATCCAGAAAAGAGAATTTGGTTGAATACGGTTTTAGGCTACCTGCTGCATTGGATAACAGACCTTTAAAGTTTGAGGAGTTTGAATCGTTACAAAATATGGTTATCTATGTTTCGGCAACGCCTGCGGATTATGAATTACAAAAAACTGAAGGTGTATATGTTGAGCAGATTATCCGGCCTACAGGTTTATTGGATCCTATCATTGAAATCCGTCCTACAGCTAATCAAGTAGATGATTTGATGGAAGAAATCCGACAAAGAGAAGAACTTGACGAACGTGTTTTGGTCACTACACTTACTAAAAGAATGGCGGAGGAATTAACCAAATACTTTACAAAATCCGGAATTCGTTGTCGATACATTCATTCTGATATTGACACTTTGGAAAGAGTGGAAATTATGCGAGATTTGCGAAAAGGATTGTTTGATGTGTTAATTGGGGTAAACCTTTTGAGAGAAGGCTTGGATTTGCCTGAAGTTTCGTTGGTCGCAATTTTAGATGCTGACAAAGAAGGTTTCTTGAGAAGCACACGTTCACTCACCCAAACTGTAGGTCGTGCTGCACGAAATGTAAAAGGCAAAGCCATTATGTATGGTGACAAAGTAACCAATAGTATGCAAAAAACTATTGATGAAACCAATTACAGAAGGCAAAAACAAATGCAATATAACCAGGAAAATAATATTACGCCACAACCATTAAATAAGAAAATTGAAGATGCATTGATGTCAAATATTTCTTATGTGGATAAATATGGTAAAGAAAATAGTAGATTGGCTCATGTTGCAGAAACAGAAATGGCTTATCACGCCAAAATAGATTATGACAAATTAATTAGAGAAAAACGCAAAGAAATGGAAAAAGCTGCTAAAGAATTAGACTTCATTAAAGCTGCTGAAATCCGTGACGAAATAAAAGCACTACAAGATTTAAAAAACAAATAAAATGCTGACTATGAGATTAATAGAATTAGCACATACCAACAACTTGTCTTTAGGAAGCTTACAAAGCTTTATTTTTGACTTTGGTGTCGATATCAATCAAGTGATAGATGCCAATTTTCAACTCAAAAAAGAGTTCATCGATTTTGTGAATAAAAACAAAGAATTTTTGGTTAAGTATTGTAATGACAGAGGTAAACCAAAAACCATTAACGAAATTGCCAAAACCATCGACGTAAAACCAGAGGAAATCCTATCATTTTTCAAAGCAAATGGTTTACATGATGTGGATACAGATAATTTTCAAACCACAATTTCTAGTTATTTGATACATATTTATATAGGTGGAAATTATGATTTTATTTATGATGATTTGGCAAAAATATCGCATACAAAATCAAAATCATTGGTTGGCTATAGCGATTTGTTTTTCTATATCACAGATTTGTTGGAACCATTTATCACGCCAAATCAATTGAACCAATGGGGAATTTCAAAGCCATCAGGAATGATACTTTACGGCCCTCCAGGAAGTGGTAAAGTATTCTGGGCAAAGCGGATAGCTGATTTGATTGGTTATGATTTTGTACACTTATATCAGGATTATTTTAACCTCACCAATAACGGAAGTGGTAAATCGCAGTTTAATGAATTTGTAGCACAAAAGCTACAAACACCCAAAACCTTATTGTTTGTGGAAAGCTTTGACGAAATCATGGGTAACGAAAAAAATCGCATGTCTTTGCAAGCTATCAATATGGTAAATGCCATCACGCGCCACATTCAAAAAGATGTAAATGCAGAAGTGGTTGTTGTAGGCTCAGCCGAAGTGCTTTCGGCTGTGAACGACGAAGTTACAGCACCAGGAAGATTTGATTTACATATCCCCGTTTTTCCACCAACTGAAGACGAAAGGGCTGAGTTAATTTTGCACCACATGGTCACCCAGTTGGATGAAGACTCGCCTCTATTGGATATTCTAAAGAAAAATAAAGCAGATAATAAAGACTTTTGGCGAGTGGCGGCAGCACAAATGAAGCTTTTTTCAAACACTATGATGATTGATTTTACGCAATCTTTAAAAAAGCGTATTTATAGCTTGTATAGAAAAAATGACCGACAAGAAATCGTAATTTCAGAACAATTGTTGTCGATAGCATATACCGAAGCACGTGCGAAGTTAACGCCAGAATATCTTACACAATGCGCAAGATTTGTGGTGGATGCAAAACAAAACGTTGGTACTGACTTCCCTCATCGATTTTTGGAAATGGAAATGGAATTTGAATTCTATAAAGTGAAAAAAGAACCGAAGAGAAAAATTGGATTTAAAAGTTCAACGGAAAATTTGCCAGAAGAAACAACAAACACAGAAAACATAGAAGATTAATTATTATCGGGCGTTAATTTATGCTTTATTTTATTGAGGTTATTGTACCGTTAAAAATACCAAATACTTTTACTTATCAAGTATCAGAATCAGAATTTAATTTTTTAAATATTGGATTCCGAGTGGCAGTTCCATTCGGAAAAAAGGGGATTTACACAGCGTTAGTTATTGACAAACATCACCAACTTCCGTTAAAATACAAGCCAAAAGAAATTATCGAAATAATTGATAATGAGGCTACTGCAACACCTATGCAAATTAAATTTTGGGAATGGATAGCCGAATATTATATGTGTACCCTGGGCGAAGTGTATCGAGCGGCAATCCCGAATGCCTTATTGCTCGAAACTGAAACGCTTGTGCAGTATAACATCAACGAAAGTGTGGCATTTGATAACTTGAACGACCAAGAGTTCTTGGTGTATGAAGCTTTGCAACAGCAGCCCATCTTGACAATTGATGAAATTACGAAGATATTAGACACAAAAAAAGTTTTGCCGACGCTTCAAAAACTTATCCAAAAAAATGTTATACAATTAAGAGAAGAGTCCAAAGAAACTTATCAACCAAAATTAATTCAATATGTTCGGCTACATCCGAGATAT
>DEQC01000018.1:0-8631 GCA_002359055.1 Flavobacteriales bacterium UBA3376
GCTCAAATGTTTTACGAAATGAGTTTACTCGCAATTCCAAGAAAGAAAATTCACCCTGATGTATTGTCAGGAGAAAGTCATTCAGAAATGTTAGATTTATTGGATCAATACAGTCTGACGGAAGATGAAGGAGAGGAATTTTTCAGCGATGAAACTTCTGAATCAAATGAATACATAGACCCGCGATGGGAAGTATTAAAAAAATTAAAAAACAATAATAACTGAAAACGATATAAGTTATGGCAACACCAAAGAGAAGACAATCGTCTACGAGAAGGGATAAACGTAGAACTCATTACAAAATAGATGCTCCGCAAATTGCTATTGATAAAACCACTGGCGAAGCACACTTATACCACAGAGCATACTGGTTAGACGGTAAGATGTACTACAGAGGTAAAGTTGTAATGGAAAAATATGCTGACGAAGAAATCGAATAAATCATTTGATTTAAAAAGCTAAAAGCTGTCTCTAAAAACGAGGCGGCTTTTTATTTTTTTTATACCTTTGGGAATTACAATCCTATTTTAAAATTTAACATTATGGATATTAAGCAAATACAAAATCTAATTAGGTTTGTTTCGAAAGCTGACGTAGCTGAGGTAAACTTGAAAATGAAAGACTTTGAAATTAAGATTAAAAACACAAGCGACTCAAACGTTACTTATATTCCACAGACTATAGCACAACCAGCAGCGCCACAAGTACAAGCGCCAGTAGCTCAGCCTCAAACGGCTGAAACACAAGCAACAACTGCAGAAGCTGATGAAGAATCAAAATATATCACTGTAAAATCACCTATGATTGGAACTTTCTATCGTGCCCCTGGCCCAGGAAAAGATCCATTTGTTTCGGTAGGTGATATGGTTTCTGAAGGAAAAGTACTTTGTATAGTTGAGGCAATGAAGTTGTTCAATGAAATTGAGTCTGAAGTTTCTGGAAAAATAGTTAAAATATTAGTCGACGATGCTACTCCTATCGAATATGATCAGCCACTATTTTTAATCGACCCAGCATAATCTTAAATAGCAGACTATGTTTAACAAGATATTAATTGCCAATAGAGGAGAAATTGCTATGCGTATAATTCGCACAGCAAGAGAGATGGGGATTAAAACAGTAGCGGTTTATTCAACTGCGGACCAAGACAGCTTGCATGTTAGATTTGCTGATGAAGCTGTTTGTATAGGACCTGCAGCAAGTACTGATTCTTATTTGAAAATTTCAAATATAATTGCTGCTGCAGAAATTACAGATGCTGATGCTATACATCCAGGTTATGGTTTTCTTTCAGAGAATTCAAAGTTTGCGAAAATTTGCAAAGATTCTGGCATTAAATTTATAGGTGCAAGTTCTGAGCACATCGATAAGATGGGTGATAAAGCAACTGCTAAAGCTACGATGATAGAAGCTGGAGTTCCAGTGGTTCCGGGTTCGGATGGTATCTTAGAAAACTTGGAAGAAGCAAAAAAAGTTGCTAAGGAAATTGGTTATCCAGTGATGATCAAAGCGACTGCAGGTGGTGGTGGTAAGGGAATGCGAGAAATCTATAATGAAGCTGATTTAGACAAACATTGGGATTCAGCTGTACAAGAAGCTTTGGCTGCATTTGGTAATGGCGGAATGTATATGGAGAAATTAATTCTCGAACCAAGACATATCGAAATTCAAATCGCAGGTGATTCGACAGGTAAAGCTTGTCACTTATCCGAAAGAGATTGTTCGATTCAACGTCGTCATCAAAAACTAACGGAAGAAACTCCTTCTCCATTCATGACAGAAGAATTGAGAATTAAAATGGGAGATGCTGCAGTTAGAGCCGCTGAATATATAGGTTATGAGGGCGTAGGAACCATCGAATTCTTAGTGGACAAAGATGGGAATTTCTATTTTATGGAAATGAATACTCGTATCCAAGTAGAACATCCTATCACCGAACAAGTGATTGACTATGATTTAATCAAAGAACAAATCTTATTGGCAGCTGGTGAACCTATTTCAGGAAAGAATTATTTCCCAAAACTGCATTCTATCGAATGTAGAATAAACGCTGAAGACCCTTACAACAACTTTAGACCTTCCCCAGGGACTATTACCAATATCAATATTCCGGGTGGTCATGGAGTTAGAGTTGACACTCATGTATATGCAGGATATAAAATCCCGGCTTATTATGATTCTATGATAGCTAAGCTAATCGTTACGGCTCAGACCCGTGAAGAAGCTATGGCGAAAATGAGAAGAGCTTTGGATGAATTCTATATTGAAGGAATTAAAACTACAGTTCCTTTCCATAGACAGTTGATGGATGATCCAGATTATATTGCAGGAAATTATACCACTGCATTTATGGATACATTTGAACTTGATCCTTCTTATGCTGATCAATTCTAATCAATGAATTTATATCAATTTTATAAATAAAAAAGCAGCCTGAAAAGGCTGCTTTTTTAATATCAATCATCTTCATTTAATCAAAATCCAATGCTGCTCTCCAATACGTCCACGCATTACCATTAAAAACAGCCAAGCGTTTCCTGCCTTCTTTATTGACATAAACCATCATTCCAGGCGCAGGATCCAAAATACTGTCAGTATCTTCAACCATTGGTAAAACCATTGCTTTATCTTCGGATTCTAAAACCAAAATTCCATCGGCATCTGAAGACTCAGCACCAATGATAACTTTCGAATCCTCTTCTCCTGTTGCATTATTGGGTTGAATCGATAAATGAGTTGTTACATCAGCCGAGCGTTCATTACTTAAATCTACCCATTCAGTTCCATTAAAAAATCTAACGGAAGCTTGCGTAGCATCTGTCGCATCGAGAAGAATAGTTCCTTCGGTCAAAGCACTGCCTGTAGGCAAAGTTCTAACATATGGTAAAATGATTCCTCGGTTTTGATTTTCCGCAAATTCTAAAAGCACAGAAGTTTTATCTGCTGCTGTTCCAACTTCATCACCGATAATTATCTGAGAATAAGCCAGGGATGAAAACAACATAAATCCACTTATAATAATTTTTTTCATTTCTTTAAATTTAAAAGTTAATTAAGGACAAGTTGGATTAACGAAACATCTCCATTCACCGTCCGAATACAATTTCAAACATTTCTCATCCGTATCGAAAACCATCATACCTTCTTGTGGTGAAGTGATATTTTCTAATTCTAAGGTTGAGAATCTATTCACTACAAAACCTTTGCTGTTTGATTCAAGAGCTATAAATCCTGATTTCCTAACCATTGGCCAGTTATCCAGCTCAGCCCCTGCTCTGTTCAAAGAAGTAATTCCTACTTTAGTATCCAAACCAGCTTGCGAAGTATTAGCAGGGTTAAAACATACACATTCAACGATATTAACTCCGTATCCCAAACCTCTCATTTCAGTTATACCCTCAACCAATTGGCTAACCTCCACTTCATTTACACCTGATGTGTTCCAACTAGCAACATTGAATGTAGCACCATTGTACAATTCAAGTTCCTCCAAAGGACCACCCGATGATTTACTACCATATATTTTTATTTGACCAGTTTGCTCTATGACTACTCTTATCATTGGATTCTCTACTGTACCTTCAATTGTCCATATATCAGGTACTTGGTTACTATAATATTCTCCATCCTTGAACCTTACATTCATCGGTAATCCAGCAATACCGTTTTGAAACTGAATTTCTTGAGTCGCTAATGGAATACCATTTATTTTCATATTGAATGAGTTATCTAATTTGAAAACATCGAATACATAACCTCCGGTAGTAGCTGGCTGATTAAAGCTATTTGAAACTGTACTTCCATTAGGACGCTCTAAATTTGCATAATACCATTCAAACACATCTCCGTCTTCTACTGATTCCAAACATGCTTGAGGACATTGACCAAACCCTGGCTCACCTTCTTCATAATGCTGAACGCTAACTAAAGCTCCTGATGGATTGTCACACGCCATAGTATTGTTTGGTATAAAAAACGCATAATATTCTCCAATATTAACCTGTGAAGGATCAGAAACAGGGAACTGTCTTGCCTCATCTAAATACCACTCCAAAGTAACATCAGGAGGAATTTGTCCAATAAGTGCATCAGACAAATCGGCAAATTGACCTTGACAAATTCTTAAAACATCCTCCACCTTAGGAGAAGTCGATGCTCCACAAACGATTGCAACTGCAGTTGAGAAACTATAAGTTGACGGATTGGATGATCCAGTAGAACCATCACCCATACTTCCATTTACTTTATGACCTACATAACCATAATTCTGACTACATTGTTTGATGGCTACTGAAGTATGCCCTCCCGTCTCAACAGCGATAATTGCATCATTTTCACCCAAACCACCTGGCATATATACAGGGTCGAAATACCCTGTTCCAGTACCTGCACCAATCATACTTCCACTATTTGAACCCCAAGCATATAACTTTTTATCGCTTGTAATTACATTAATGGACGCATGAGTACCGTCATGTTCGTTGGGAGAAATCCAAACTACATCATCAAAAGTTCCACCTCCTTGAGCAGCTGGTTTAAGAGGTCGAGTCCAAGTAGTTGAAGTTGTTGTAGAACGATTTCCCAATTGTCTATGATCATTATTTCCCAAACTCCACAAATCTCCATTTGCACCTAACAAATAATACGTTTGTTTATTAGCAGAAACCCCTGCTTGTGTCATACCTATCATTTTAGGTACAACTCCTGCTGGCAAAGTCATCTCTGTGGCATAACCTCTACTACTATTTGAAGTACCATCACCCAAATAAGTATCTGAACCCCAAGTATATAATTTCCCATCTGAAGTTAGAGCGACTAATGCGCTACGAGTACCTCTCACCGCAACTACATTTTCCAAAGGAGTATTTTCAGCTGTCAGTACACGTGTCCATGTTTGCGGATTATTATTGGTCAAGAATCCATTACCATTTTTACCTCCAGTAAATGAAAGTACATAAGCTTTACCATCACATGTTACTATAACCAAAGTACCGTAGGATCCGAACATCATCTTCACATCTTCAGGAGCAACACCCATAGGTAAACCTGTTGGATTAGTTCCAGAAACACCCTCAGTAGCTATCGCATTCGATGGAGCAAAGTGTTGATTAGATGTATTTCCACTTCTTATATTTTGATTAACCAAATTACCTCTGGTCCCCCAAAAATACAATCCCTCAGTAGTCAATAAAGCAAACTCTTCTCCGTTAGAAAGAGCTGCAATACTACCTGCTGCTACTTTCAAAGCCTCTCCATCATAATTATAGCCATTAGAAGGTAACAATTGGATGGGTGAATAAACATGGGTTCGATCCGGAGCTATTCCTTGTCCCCAAACTTTGAAATTACCATCGACTTCTTTGATGATTGAGGAATGGAAAACCGATATTATATTGTCATATTCAATTGTATTTGGATCGGATGTATTGACGAATGTGTTTTCATTACATCCACTGATACAATTTGTTTGCGCGTGAATTGAGACTGAAAAAAATAACACAGCCATCCACGAAACCTTTTTTAATATTGTAAAATTCATTTATGATTTAGATTTAAAAAATTAATTAATTAACAAATAATAGAATCAACCATAAATCGGAGGCGGACGTACTTTATATAATAAATCGAATTGGGAAGTAAGTTTTAACTGATCCTTAAAGCTATTTTTTGGAATCCATTTAAAATCCCAATCTTTTATATATGTATTTCTTTGAGCAAATGCAGTTTTATTCGAGGTCAGATAAAGCTTTAAGTCTTGAAAGTTTTCAAAGAAAAAAGAAATCGATTGTGGTTTTGGGTTGATATTTAAATAAGGTTCAGATTCTTTCTGAGCGATAATAATTTCTTCTGATTTAGAAATTACCTCATCAACTTTTTCTTTTGCAGACTCTTTATTTAAACTTAATTGTTGCTTCTCATTGTCATTTTCGAGCGAAACAATTTTAACATTTTTTAGCCCATCAAAGTTTACAATAAAAGCATTTTCTGAAACATAAACAGGAATTTCAGAAGAATGAGTAGAGTCTTCTTCTAAATCCAGACCATGAACATATACCTGACCTTGAACATGAACAAAAATTGAATCTAAACTCTGAGCAAAAGAAAGTGTTTGGAACAAAAGAAGAATAAAGAAGAATTTGATCTTCATTCTATTCCATAGAATTGAAATTTTAGTAGAGGTCGATTCTAAAAACATTATATACATTAAGCTTTGAACTTACAAGTTCAACTTTTCATAATTCATTTTGGTCAAGTAATGTTTAGGTTGTTAAGAGTCCACAAATATATAGATATTTTCAAATCTTCATAACGTTTTCACCAATTTGAACCCACAAAATAAAAAGCTAAAATATTTCATTTTCAAAACTTTAAAGCATTACAACGAAAGTTCTTGAAGAAAACATATAAACAAAGATGAGAAAGAAACTTTTTGAGCGTGAAAACTGTTTGAGACAAAGGAACACTAATTCCATAAACAACTCATTAACAATACGAAAGTTAAAAATTTATATAAATTACATTGCATAATTAAAAATAATGTCTAATTTTGCAGTCCTAAAAAAGTAAGTTTATGGTATGTGAGACGATTAAACTTACAGAATAATAAATGCTTCCAAATTCATTTAGTATTCAAATTTAATAAGAAACAATGGCAAAGAAAATTGAAAAAATTGTAAAACTCCAAGTAAGAGGAGGCCAAGCAAACCCATCGCCACCGGTAGGTCCAGCTTTAGGTGCTGCAGGTGTCAACATCATGGAGTTTTGTAAACAGTTTAACGGTCGTACTCAAGACAGACAAGGTCAAGTTTTGCCGGTAGCAATTACAGTATATCAAGACAAATCATTTGATTTCGTCATCAAAACTTCACCGGCAGCAGTACAGTTAAAGGAAATCACTAAGCTTAAAAAAGCTTCAGGTGAGCCGAACCTTGTGAAGGTAGCAACTGTTAGCTGGGATCAAGTAAGAGCAATCGCTGAGGACAAAATGAAAGACATGAACTGCTTTACAGTTGAGTCTGCGATGAAAATGGTAGCTGGTACAGCTCGTTCTATGGGTATAACCGTAAAAGGAGGACAGGCTCCAGAGTAAAACATTTTAAAACATTAAGAAAATGGCGCAGTTAACAAAAAAGCAAAAGGAAGCACAAGCAAAGATAGATAACACTAAACTATACACTTTAGAGGAAGCATCAGCTTTGGTAAAGGAAGTAAACACTACCAAATTTGACGCAACTGTAGATATTGCTGTTCGTTTAGGTGTAGATCCAAAGAAAGCCAACCAAATGGTTCGTGGCGTAGCATCATTACCTCACGGTACAGGTAGAGACGTAAAAGTTTTGGCATTGGTAACTCCAGACAAGGAAGACGAAGCCAAAGCTGCAGGAGCTGACTATGTTGGTTTGGACGAATATTTAGAAAAGATCAAAGGAGGCTGGACAGACGTAGACGTTATCGTTACTATGCCAGCTGTAATGGGTAAATTAGGACCTTTAGGTAGAGTTTTAGGACCAAGAGGTTTGATGCCAAATCCAAAAGCAGGTACAGTAACGATGGAAGTAGGTAAGGCGGTTTCTGACGTAAAAGCAGGTAAAATCGACTTCAGAGTAGATCGTTATGGAATTGTACATGCTGTAATTGGTAAAGTATCATTCACTCCTGAAATGCTTAAAGAGAATGCAATTGAATTAGTTACCACATTGGATAGACTAAAACCAACTGCAGCTAAAGGTACTTACATGAGAAGTATAACTATCTCAAGTACGATGAGTCCAGGAATCAAAGTTGATCCAAAAAGTATAATCGCTTAAAGTAAGAAATTATGGCAATGACAAGAGAAGAAAAAGGGCAATTAATCGACGAATTAACTGCTGTATTGGAAGAGTCAAACATAATCTATCTTACAGATATTGCAGGTTTGGACTCAGCTAAAACAACTGAATTAAGAAGACAATGCTTCAGAAATAACATTTCTATTCGAGTTGTTAAAAACACTTTATTAAAGAAAGCAATGGAGCGAGTTGAAGCGAAAGAATTCGACGAGCTTTTTGATTCTTTAAAAGGCAACACGGCAATTATGATTTCCGACAAAGGAAATGCACCTGCCAAAGTTATCGAAGACTTCAGAAAGAAATCAGAAAAACCTATCTTAAAAGCAGCATGGGTTGACCAAGCAGTTTACGTAGGTGATGAGAATCTAAAGACATTAGCAAGCCTAAAGTCAAAGGAGGAGTTGATTGGAGAGATTATCGGATTGTTGCAATCGCCGCTTAAAACAGTTGTTTCACAACTACAATCAAGTGGTCAAAAAATTGCAGGAATCGTTAAAACCCTTTCTGAAAAAGAAGAGTAATACGCACTCATATTATATTACAGATCTTTTATTGAAGATCTAAAAAAAGTTGTTCAACAAAAAAAATTAATTAAAATGGCAGATTTAAAAAAATTAGCTGAAGATTTAGTAAACTTAACAGTTAAAGACGTAAACGAATTAGCAGAAATCCTTAAAGAAGAATACGGTATAGAGCCTGCAGCTGCTGCAGTTGCTGTTGCTGCTGGTCCTGCTGGAGCTGAAGAAGCTGCAGAAGAGCAATCAGAATTCGACGTTATCCTTAAAGCAGCTGGTGCTAGCAA
>DEQC01000018.1:8695-30949 GCA_002359055.1 Flavobacteriales bacterium UBA3376
TAGTTGATAGCGCTCCTCAACCAATCAAAGAAGGTGTAGCTAAAGACGAAGCTGAAGCTTTAAAAACTCAGCTAGAAGAAGCTGGTGCAGAAGTAGAATTGAAATAATTTACTTTCTCACAAAATATATAAAAGCCGTCGCAATGCGACGGCTTTTTGTTTACATTCATTTTTTGTTTGATTTTTTATAAATTATTCGAACAATATTCTTATCTTTGTCACCCATTTAGAGATGATAAAACACTTATTTCAAGTAACTCGTTGATATACAACTCCTCCGAAATTCGGTAGGGGGATTTTTGTATATAGCTACTTGATGTGCTTTAGAATCCCTAAACAAAAAATATTTTGCACTACGCTGTGAAAAGATATACCAGTGTTGCAGTTAGAAATTAGAAATTAGAATACCATAAGAAATAGATTAATTTCAAAGTGCAAACTTCAATTATCTTTTCTGAAACGTCTTCTACTTTTTGATTTCTGATATTTTTTAAAACAAAATATTTTTTAACCCAATTCTTACAATTTTTATGAGTAAAAAAGACGTTAAAGCTCAAGAAAATCAGAGAATCAGTTTTTCTTCAACAAAGGTCCACTCACCTTTTCCGGATTTCTTAGATATCCAGATCAAGTCATTTGAGGACTTCTTCCAATTGGAAACTCGTCCCGATCAAAGAGGGAACGAAGGTTTGTACAAGACTTTTGCGGAAAACTTTCCTATTTCTGACACGCGTAATCAATTTGTTTTAGAGTTTTTAGACTATTTCGTTGACCCACCAAGGTATTCGATTGACGAATGTATCGAGCGAGGACTGACTTATAGTGTTCCTCTAAAAGCTCGTATGAAACTTTATTGTACAGATCCAGAACATGAGGATTTTGAAACGGTTGTACAAGATGTGTATTTAGGCACATTGCCCTACATGACCGCTTCAGGTTCTTTTATTATCAATGGTGCTGAACGTGTAATCGTTTCACAATTGCATCGTTCGCCAGGTGTTTTCTTCGGTCAATCCTATCACGCAAACGGAACCAAATTATATTCCTCGAGAATTATTCCTTTCAAAGGTTCTTGGATTGAGTTTGCTACAGATATCAATAGTGTAATGTACGCTTACATCGACCGTAAGAAAAAATTACCATTGACGACTTTATTACGTGCGATTGGATACGAAAAAGACAAAGATATCTTAGGTATATTCGATTTAGCCGAAGAGATCAAAGTCAATAAAACTGCTATCAAAAAAGCCGTTGGGAAAAAGTTAGCTGCTCGTGTGTTGAATACATGGCATGAGGATTTCGTTGACGAAGATACAGGTGAAGTTGTATCTATCGAAAGAAACGAAATCATCTTGGACCGTGAGACCATCATCGAAAAAGAACACTTAGAGCAAATCATGGAGTCTGGTGTTAAGTCTATTTTAGTTCATAAAGAAGACAACAAAGCACATGATTATGCTATCATTCACAATACTTTACAAAAAGACTCTACCAACACTGAAAAAGAAGCGGTAGAATATATCTATAGACAATTGCGTAATGCTGAGCCACCAGATGAAGAAACAGCAAGAGGTATTATCGACCAATTATTCTTCTCTGAACAACGTTATTCGTTAGGTGAAGTAGGACGATATAGATTGAACAAAAAATTAGGATTGGATATTCCTGAAGATGTTCAAATTTTGACCAAAGAGGATATCATATCCATCATAAAATACTTAATTGAATTGGTTAACTCAAAAGCTGAAGTGGACGATATTGACCACTTATCTAACCGTCGTGTTAGAACAGTTGGAGAGCAATTAGCCGCTCAATTTGGAGTTGGTTTGGCACGTATGGCAAGAACTATACGTGAACGAATGAACGTAAGAGACAACGAGGTGTTTACGCCAATTGATTTGATCAACGCTAAAACGCTTTCGTCTGTAATTAACTCATTCTTCGGAACCAACCAATTGTCTCAGTTCATGGATCAAACCAATCCATTGTCTGAGATCACTCACAAACGTAGATTATCAGCCTTAGGTCCTGGTGGACTTTCAAGAGAAAGAGCTGGATTCGAAGTGCGTGACGTTCACTATACGCATTACGGACGTTTATGTCCAATTGAAACACCGGAAGGACCAAACATTGGTTTGATTTCTTCATTGTGTGTATTCGCAAAGGTGAACAATTTAGGATTTATTGAAACTCCTTATAGAAAAGTTGAAAATGGAAAGGTTAACTTAACAGATGAACCTATCTATCTATCAGCTGAAGAAGAGGAAGATAAAACCATTGCTCAAGCAAATGCTCCTATCGATGATGATGGTAAATTCATCAACGACCGTATTACGGCTCGTGAAGATGGAGACTTCCCAGTTGTTGAGCCGCATGAAGTTGAGCTTATGGACATCGCTCCAAACCAAATTGCTTCTATTTCAGCTTCATTGATTCCATTCTTGGAACATGACGATGCGAACCGTGCATTGATGGGCTCTAACATGATGCGTCAAGCAGTTCCATTGTTGAAAGCAGAAGCTCCTATTGTTGGAACAGGATTAGAGAAACAAGTTGTAAAAGACTCTCGTATTTTGTTCAACGCAAAAGGGGAAGGTACAGTCACTTACGTAGATGCTGATACGATTCGAATCAAATACGACCGTACAGAAGATGAAGAAATCGTAAGTTTTGAACCTGCTGAGAAAGAATACAAGTTGACCAAATTCCGCAAAACTAACCAAGGAACGACTATCACTCTTAAACCAATTGTAAAAGTTGGAGACAGAGTTGAAAAAGGTCAAGTTCTTTGTGAAGGTTATGCAACCGAAAACGGTGAATTGGCCATCGGTAGAAACTTAGTCGTAGCATTCATGCCTTGGAAAGGATATAACTTCGAGGACGCTATCGTTATTAGCGAAAAGGTTGTACGCGAAGATTGGTTTACTTCTATACATATCGACGAATTCTCATTAGACGTTCGCGATACTAAATTAGGTATGGAAGAATTGACGGCAGACATACCAAACGTTTCAGAAGAAGCTACTAAAGATTTGGATGAAAATGGTATGATCCGTATCGGTGCTGAAGTTAAACCTGGTGATATATTGATCGGTAAAATTACTCCAAAAGGAGAGTCTGATCCTACGCCAGAGGAAAAACTATTGCGTGCGATATTTGGTGACAAAGCGGGTGATGTAAAAGATGCTTCTTTAAAAGCTTCTCCTTCATTACACGGAGTTGTTATCGACAAAAAATTATTCTCAAGAAGTATTAAAGATAAACGAAGAAGATCTCAAGACAAAGCTATCATCGACAGCATCAATGCTGAATACGAAGAGAAGTTTGATGAATTAAGAGAAATTCTTCTTGAAAAATTATTTATTCTTTTAGAAGGAAAAACCTCACAAGGTGTTTACAATGACTTGAATGAAGAAATCATCAAAAAAGGTACAAAATATACCAAACGAATTCTTTCAAGCGTTGATGACTACTTGAACTTGACAGGTTCTGAGAGTGTTTGGACGGTTGATGAAGTAAGAAATGACCAAGTGAAACAATTGCTTCACAACTACAAAATCAAATACAACGACCTACAAGGTAGCTTAAACCGTGAGAGATTTACAATTTCGGTAGGTGACGAATTACCTTCAGGAGTTGTTAAATTAGCCAAAGTTTATGTTGCTAAAAAGCGTAAACTAAAAGTTGGGGACAAAATGGCAGGTCGTCACGGAAACAAAGGTATAGTTTCTAAAATCGTAAGAGATGAAGATATGCCTTTCTTAGAAGACGGAACACCTGTTGATATCGTATTGAACCCACTGGGTGTACCTTCTCGTATGAACATTGGTCAAATTTATGAAACCGTTTTAGGATGGGCTGGATTGAAATTAGGTCAAACCTATGCAACTCCTATCTTCGACGGTGCCAATGCAGACCAAATCAACGAATTGACCGACAAAGCAGGATTGCCAAGATACGGTACTACTTATCTATACGATGGTGGTACAGGAGAGCGTTTTGCTCAAAAAGCAACTGTAGGAGTGATTTACATGTTGAAATTAGGTCATATGGTTGACGACAAGATGCACTCAAGATCGATTGGTCCTTACTCTTTAATTACGCAACAACCTTTAGGTGGTAAAGCACAATTCGGAGGTCAGCGTTTTGGAGAGATGGAGGTGTGGGCATTAGAAGCCTTTGGAGCTGCTCATACTTTACGTGAAATTTTAACAGTGAAATCGGACGATGTTATTGGTAGAGCCAAAACTTACGAAGCCATTGTTAAAGGTGAACCTATGCCAGAACCGGGTATTCCAGAATCATTCAACGTATTGTTGCATGAATTACAAGGTCTTGGATTAGACATAACATTAGAAGAATAAATTAATTTGTTTTGAAATTGCTCATTGAATTTTCAAAGGGGATTTCGAAACTTGAAACAATTTAGAAAATGTCAACAAAAAATAAATCAAGTAAATTTTCAAAAATTCGAATTGGGCTAACTTCTCCTGAGACGATTCTAAAAGAATCACATGGTGAGGTTTTAAAACCCGAAACGATTAACTATAGAACACATAAACCAGAAAGAGATGGTTTGTTCTGTGAAAGAATATTCGGACCTGTAAAAGATTACGAATGTGCTTGTGGTAAATACAAAAGAATCCGTTACAAAGGAATCGTTTGTGACCGCTGTGGGGTTGAAGTAACCGAAAAGAAAGTTCGTAGAGAAAGAATTGGACACATCAACTTAGTGGTTCCAGTTGCTCATATTTGGTTCTTCCGTTCATTACCAAACAAAATTGGTTATGTATTGGGATTGCCTTCCAAGAAATTGGATATGATCATCTACTACGAAAGATATGTGGTTATTCAGCCAGGTATCGCTAAAGGATTGGAAGGTGAAGAGTTGAACCGTTTAGATTTCTTAACTGAAGAAGAATATCTTGACATAATGGAAACTCTTCCTATTGAAAATCAATATTTAGACGAATCTGACCCTGATAAGTTCATCGCTAAAATGGGTGCTGAAGCCCTTGAGGACTTATTAAAAACCATCAATTTGGATGAACTTTCATACGAATTGAGACACAAAGCTCACAACGAAACTTCAAAACAAAGAAGAACTGAAGCTCTGAAAAGACTTCAAGTAGTTGAAGCCTTGAGAGAATCAAATAAAGATTATGTAAACCGTCCTGAATGGATGATCATGCGAGTAGTTCCGATCATTCCACCTGAACTACGTCCATTGGTTCCATTAGATGGAGGGCGATTTGCTACTTCAGACTTGAACGATCTTTACCGTCGTGTAATTATCAGAAATAACCGCTTGAAACGTTTGATGGAAATCAAAGCTCCAGAAGTTATTTTAAGAAACGAGAAACGTATGTTGCAAGAGTCTGTAGACTCATTGTTCGACAACACTCGTAAAGCTTCTGCAGTTAAAGCCGATGGTAACAGAGCCTTGAAATCTCTATCAGATTCATTGAAAGGTAAAAAAGGTCGTTTCCGTCAAAACTTATTAGGTAAACGTGTAGATTATTCTGCTCGTTCAGTAATTGTAGTTGGTCCAGAACTTAAACTATACGAATGTGGTTTACCTAAAGATATGGCAGCTGAACTTTACAAACCGTTCATCGTTAGAAAACTAATGGAAAGAGGGGTTGTAAAAACAGTTAAATCTGCGAAAAAGATTATCGATAGAAAAGAGCCAGTAGTTTGGGATATTTTGGAAAACGTATTGATGGGACATCCAGTCCTATTGAACCGTGCTCCTACTCTACACCGTTTAGGTATTCAGGCTTTCCAACCAAAATTGATCGAAGGTAAAGCGATCAGTCTTCACCCATTGGTTTGTACAGCTTTTAACGCTGACTTCGATGGTGACCAGATGGCTGTACACCTTCCATTAGGACCTGAAGCTATTTTAGAAGCTCAATTGCTAATGCTTGCTTCTCAAAATATTTTGAACCCTGCAAACGGTTCGCCTATTACAGTTCCTTCTCAAGACATGGTTTTAGGTCTTTATTATATGACCAAAGCAAGAGAAGGTGCCAAAGGTTCAGGAATTACATTCTATTCGTCTGAAGAAGTTATCATTGCTTATAACGAAGGAAGCGTTGACTTAAACGCACCTATCAAAGTGAAAGCTAAGGTAAATGAAGATGATCAATTGGTTGAGAAAATCATTGACACTACCGTAGGACGAGTATTGTTCAACGAAATTGTTCCTGAAGGTGTAGGATTTGTAAATGAAGTTTTGACCAAGAAATCTTTAAGATCTGTTATTAATAAGATTTTAAACACAACAGATTTCTCAACAACTTCTGCTTTCTTAGACGAAATGAAAGACTTAGGATTCAAAAAAGCTTTTGAAGGTGGACTATCATTTAGTTTAGGAGATATTCTAATTCCAGAAAACAAAACTGATTTGATCAATTCAGCAATTAAACAAGTTGAAGAAATCAAAGCGAACTATAATATGGGATTGATTACCAACAACGAGCGCTACAACCAAGTGATCGATGTTTGGACCAATACCAACGCTACTTTGACCGAAATGGTTATGAAGCGAATGAGAGAAGATGACGAAGGATTCAACTCAGTTTATATGATGTTGGACTCTGGAGCACGTGGTTCTAAAGAACAGATCCGTCAGTTGGCAGGAATGCGTGGATTGATGGCTAAACCTCAAAAAACAGGATCAACTGGAGGTGAAATTATTGAAAACCCAATTGTAGCAAACTTCCGCGAAGGATTGTCTATTTTGGAATACTTTATTTCAACTCACGGTGCTCGTAAAGGTTTGGCGGATACCGCACTTAAAACTGCTGACGCAGGTTATTTGACTCGTCGATTGGTTGACGTTGCTCAAGACGTTATCGTATTAGAAGAAGATTGTGGTACGCTTAGAGGTATTGAAGTTACTGCATTGAAGAAAAACGAAGAAATCGTTGAACCACTTCATACAAGAATTTTAGGTAGAACTTCACTTCACAATGTTTACCATCCAGAAACTAATGAAATTTTAGTTGAAGCTGATGTTATCATAGAAGAAGATGCTGCAATGGCTATCGAAAAAGCAGGTGTTGAAATTGTAGAAGTTAAATCTCCATTGACCTGTGAAGCTATTGAAGGTATCTGTGCATCATGTTATGGTAGAAACTTAGCTACTGCTAAACCTGTTCAAAAAGGTGAAGCTGTTGGTGTAGTTGCTGCTCAATCAATTGGTGAGCCTGGTACACAGCTTACACTTCGTACTTTCCACGTGGGTGGAACCGCTGGAAACGTTTCTGAACAATCGTCTATTGTTGCGAAGTTTGATGGTCACTTAGAATTTGAAGATCTAAGAACTGTTAAAGGTCAAGATGAAGAAGGAAATCCGGCAGACGTTGTAGTTTCTCGTTCAACTGAAATGAAATTGATTGATAATGATGGTAACATCAAAATGAATCACAATATACCTTATGGTTCTATCCTTAAGATAGGTCCAGGTAAAAAAGTGAAAAAAGGAGATGTTATCACCAATTGGGATCCTTACAACGGTGTTATCATTGCTGAATCAGCTGGTAAAGTTGAATTCGAAAACATCGAACAAGGTGTAACTTATCAGTTAGAAATCGACGAACAAACTGGTTTCCAAGAAAAAGTTATTTCAGAATCACGTAACAGAAAAATGATTCCTACTCTAAAGGTAATCACTTCTGATGGTGAAGAAAGAAACTATAACTTACCTGTTGGAGCTCACTTAATCGTTAACGATGGAGAAAAGATCAACGCAGGAAAGATTTTAGTAAAAATCCCTCGTAGATCAGCAAAAGCTGGAGACATTACTGGAGGTTTACCAAGAGTTACCGAATTATTCGAAGCGCGTAATCCTTCTAACCCAGCGGTAATCTCTGAAATTGATGGAGTGGTTTCATTCGGTAAAATCAAAAGAGGTAACCGTGAAATCATCGTTCAAGCGAAAACCGGTGAAGAAACTAAATATTTGGTGAAACTTTCGAATCAAATTCTCGTACAGGAGAATGACTTCGTAAGAGCTGGAATGCCTTTGTCTGACGGTGCAATTACACCTGAAGATATCCTAAGAATTAAAGGACCTACAGCCGTTCAAGAATATTTAGTAAATGAAATCCAAGAAGTTTATCGTTTACAAGGTGTAAAAATTGACGACAAACACTTTGAAATCATCGTTCGTCAAATGATGAGAAAAGTTAGAATCGTTGATTCTGGAGATACGAGATTCTTAGATGACAATCTGGAACATACTTCAGACTTCTTATTAGAAAACGATAGAATCTTCGGAATGAAAGTAGTTGAGGACGCAGGTGATAGTGAAAACTTGAAACCTGGTCAAATCATTACTGCAAGTGAACTGAGAGATGAAAATTCTATATTGAAACGTGAAGATAAAAACTTAGTAGTAGCAAGAGACGCTCAGCCTGCAACGGCTCAGCCAATCTTACAAGGTATTACAAGAGCTTCACTTCAAACCAAATCATTCATGTCTGCTGCTTCTTTCCAAGAAACAACAAAAGTTCTAAACGAAGCAGCTGTTGCAGGTAAGATAGACGAACTCAACGGATTGAAAGAGAATGTTATCGTTGGTCACTTGATCCCAGCTGGTACTGGATTGAAAGAATACCAAAAGATAATTGTAGGTTCCAAAAAGGAATACGAAGAATTAGTAAGCTCTAAATCAGCGTTATAATGGAAGATCTAAATAAAAAACAAAATATGAACATTGAAATCAATGATCAAACTGCAGAGGGTGTTTACTCCAATTTGGCAGTAATCAATCATTCTCCTACTGAGTTTGTAGTTGATTTCATCCAAATCATGCCAGGCGTTCCAAAAGCAAGAGTTAAGTCGAGAATTATCTTGACGCCTCAACATGCTAAAAGATTAGCTAAGGCATTGGCAGAAAATGTGAATAGATTTGAAAACCAATTCGGTGAAATCAAAGATGTTCAAAATCCATCGATGCCAATGAACTTTGGACCTCCAGGTGAAGCGTAGAATTGTTTTAAATATAAATTAAACTATTATTCAAATGGTAAACCGTCTCATTTTTTAATTGAGGCGGTTTTTTTATGAAAAAAACTCTGTTTCAACCATAAATTCTTTCACCAAAATCATAAACCCAAAGAATAGATGGCCTGCTTTTTTAGAATTCGTTTTAAATAGTTAAATTTGCTCCTCACAAAAAAACAATTATGGCAGACTACAAATTAATATTGCCTGCAATGGGTGAAGGTGTAATGGAAGCAACCATCATTAGTTGGTTGAAAAACCCAGGCGATATGATAGAAGAAGACGATGCAGTGGTAGAAATCGCTACTGATAAAGTTGATTCTGAAGTACCATCCCCTGTAAGCGGAAAATTAAAAGAAATATTGGTCAATGAAGAAGACATTGCTAAAATCGGTGATGTTATAGCAATTATTGAAGTTGACGGCGAAGTTGCTCAAGATTCAACCGAAACCGTTACAGAATCAAAACCTGAAGAAGTTCCTCAAGAAACTATAAGTGAACTCGAAAAACCATTGACTGAAAAAACTCAACAGGATTTTTCTTCATCGGATAAATTCTTCTCACCTTTGGTTAAATCCATTGCTGCAACCGAAGGAATTAGTTTAAGCGAATTGGAACAAATCCAAGGATCAGGTATTGAAGGTAGAGTAACTAAAGAAGATATATTGAAATTTGTAGAAGATAAAAAATCAGGAAAAACAATTCCTTCTGCGACAAAAGCAAGTACTCCTGCTCCATCAAAACCTTCAACTCCAACAACTTTAATGTCTGGAGAAGATGAAATCATAGAAATGGACAGAATGCGAAAAATCATCGCAAAAAACATGGTGTCAGCCAAACAAATAGCACCGCACGTAACTTCCTTTATCGAAGCTGATGTTACCAATATTGTTTTGTGGAGAAATAAAAACAAAGATGAATTCTTGAAGAAAAATGGTCAGAAAATCACATTTATGCCGATTTTCATCGAAGCCATTGCAAAAGCTATTAAAGATTTCCCGATGATCAATGTGTCTGTGGATGGAGAGCATATCATCAAGAAAAAGAATATCAATATAGGAATGGCAGCTGCTTTGCCAAGTGGAAATCTAATCGTACCTGTGATCAAAAATGCTGACCAATACAGCCTAAGTGGTTTGGCTGCTCAAGTCAATGATTTGGCCAACAGGGCGAGACAAAACAAATTAAAACCTGAAGAAATTCAAGGTGGAACTTATACCATTACAAACATTGGTAGTTTCGGAAACACCTTAGGTACACCGATTATCCCTCAACCTCAAGTCGCTATTATGGCTGTGGGGGCTATCGTGAAAAAACCAGCTGTGGTTGAAACTCCTCAAGGTGATGTGATAGCAATTCGCCATAAAATGTACTTGTCACATGCCTATGACCACAGAGTCGTTGACGGCGCTTTGGGTGGTATGTTTGTTCAAAGAGTGGCTCAATACTTAGAAGAATTCGATCTGAATACACCTATTTAATATAAAGAAAGGCAGTTTAAATTTTAACTGCCTTTTTTCTTGCTTAAATTTGTGAATATGCAATTCAAAATTGGTGATAAAGTCAAAGTCATCGATGATGATCAAAAAGGTGAAATCATCGATATCCAAAAAAATCAAATCATTATTCTAAACGAATATGGTTTTGAGGAAAAATTTCAGTCCAATGAATTGATACTCGATAAAGGATTTGAAGTCAATGAAGTGAAAATTGAACCAACTGAAACTCCTAAGAGAAAAATCTATAAAAAGAAGATAGAATTAGCCCCAAAAGAAATCGATCTTCACATTGGAGAATTGGTAGCCTACAAAGATCATTTGAGCAATTATGAAATGCTTCAAATTCAACTACAAACTGTGAGAGATGAAATCGAATTGGCAAAAAAAGAAAAAAGAAAAAAACTGATCTTCATTCATGGCCACGGCAAAGGAAAACTAAAAAAAGAAGTCATTAAAATTTTAGAATCTTACCAAGATTTAGAGTTTTATGACGCTTCGTTTAGAAAATACAATGGCGGAGCAACAAAGGTTAAACTCAAATAATTGCAACAAATATTCTTTAAGTATTCAAACAATTAATTTGGTTTAAAGAAAAATTTCCAACAACTTTACAATTACGGTGGAAATTCTTCGATGAAAAAGATTTACTTAGTATTTGTATGTATTATAGCCCATTTGAACTCTATTTCTGCTCAAATCAATGATTCCATCATTATTTACGCTGAATTAGATTCCATCACTGATGAGTTGATCGTCAAACAGGAATTTAAAATTTATAATCATTCACAAAAAACTCTAAAAGAAACTCGACTGCATTCTTGGGCAAATGCTTATTCTGGAAGAATTACAACTCTGAACAAAACCAAATTAGAAGATAGAAAAGGGAATCTACACTTTTCAGAAAAACACCAAAGAGGTGGAATTAACGATTTGAAGTTTTATGATGAACATTCAAATTTAATCGCTTACGAAACTTCAGAAAGAGAATTCATTAAAATGAATTTGAAAAATCCATGGAAAAATGGACAAAAAATAAAATTCACTGCAGAATATAAAGTCAAAATTCCCTTCGATGCTGTTACACAATATGGAAAAAGCAATGAAGGTGATTATTTATTGAAATATTTCTTTCTTCAACCTGCGACTATAGATGAAAATGGAAATTGGATGATGCAACATTACAAGGATTTCGAAGAGGTTTCTGCTTATCCAACCACTTATGTTTTAACCATCGATTTATCCGAAAATTATCATTTGCTCACTGATTTAGAAGAAAATGAAAATTATTGGAGTTCTTCAAACATTGATCATTTTAGGATTTTCATCACTCCCAATGAAGAGAAATCCCATACGTATATCGATGAGAAAACTTCATTGAAAATCAATTTTGGATTTCCTATAGATGCAGAGGATAAGCCCATCATAGATTCATTGTTGAGTCATCAATTGAATTTTTTAAGAGAACATTTGGGTGAACTGCCAAGTTCGAATTTGTTCATTTCGAGCAAAACAGCAAAAGAAGAAAAATTTTTCGGTGTCGATGATATAGATGCTTGGATCATGCAAATTCAAATTTTTCCAAAAAAAGAAAGAAATGCACTTCAACTGATTCAAGTTTTGACTTACGAATATGTCGATCGAATGTTTTCTGTCAATAAAACACAGGATCATTGGATCAAAAATGGTTTGCAATTTTATTTGATGATGAAATATGTTGATGAGAATTTTCCCGATTTGAAATTGTCTGGCCAAATGGCAGATCAAGTGAAAATTCTTGGTTTAAAACCTTTGAATTTATTTCATGCCGCACGACTTGAATTAAATGATCGATACAAATTGCTCTATCTCTATCTTGCAAGACAAAATTATGATCAACCCATCAACACGCCTTTGGATGAATTGAGCAATATGAACCAAATCGCAATCAGCGGATTCAAAACCGGAATTACTTTTTATTATATCGACCAATATTTAGGAGGAAATGAATTCAGCGATTTGATCAAAAATTTCAGTACGAAAAGTCGTGGGAAATTGGTTTCACAAATCGATTTCAACAATCATTTGATTGAAAATGCAAACAAAGATTTGTCTTGGTTTTTTGAAGATTATATCGATAAAAAAGATAAAATCAATTTTAAATTGATGCATATCAAAGAAGGTGAAAATGATTTACAAATTAAGGTGAAAAATCAAACTGAATTCTCTGGTCCTTTTCAAATTGTTGGAATAAAAAACGATGAAATTCAAGAAATGAGATGGTATGTTTCAGATCAAAAATCGACTTATGTTTCATTTCCAAAAGGTGATTATGACAAAATCGAATTGAACCCAAATTATCTTTTTCCAGAATTCAACGATAGAGATAATTTACTGAGAACAAAAGGTTTATTTAAAAACAGTAAAAAACTTCAATTCAAATTATATTCTGACATTGAAAACCCTGAATATTCACAGATTTTCATGAATCCAAAGGTGCGCTGGAACAATTATGATAAATTTTTATTAGGCATACGTTTTCATAATCAATCTTTGTTGACAAGACCTTACAATTGGTACATCGAACCGAAATATTCCACTGGAACTGGAAAACTCACAGGAGCTGTCGGTGTACAAAACACTTTCACTCCGAGAACTTCGATTTTCAGATCGATCACAATTGGAAGTACATCGAAATATGAACATTATGATAAGGATTTAAGTTTTGTGAAATGGTCGATTTTTTCAAACACCAATTTCAAGAAAGACCCGAGAACTTCTTTATCGCATGGAATTTTGTTGAGTTTCGATCATTTGGACAAGGAAGTTGCTGTGGACAAATCTAAAACGGATGAAGACAAATACAATTTATGGAATGTGACTTATTATTATTCAAGGCCAAATTACATACACGAATTGCACGGATCGACTACTTTACAAACCACAAGTAATTTTCAGAAAATTTATGGAGAAATTTATTATCGCTGGCGATTTTCACCAAGAAAACAATTGGGCGTGCGATTATTTGCAGGAGCATTTATTAGTAATAAAACAGATACGGAATATTTTAATTTTGGATTAAGCAAGGTATCGGATTATGCTTTCAATTTAAATATGTTGGGTCGTTCTGAGCAATCGGGAGTTTTGAGTCAGCAATATTTCTTAGCGGAAGCTGGATTCAAATCGATTTTTGAAGAAACGGTGAATCAATGGATAGTGACGACGAATGTTGAAATTCCAATTTGGAAAATGTTCGATGTTTATGCCGATGCTGGTGTTTATAAAAATTCAAATGAGGCTACGAAATTTATTTATGACAGTGGAATTAAAGTGAAATTTATACCAGATTTTTTAGAATTGTATTTTCCGATTCAATCGACTTTGGGATTTGAACCTGCAGAAGATAAATATTTAGAAAAAATCAGATTTACACTTTCATTGGATTTGAACAAAATCATCAATCATTTGAGAAGAGGTTGGTATTGATACCATTAAAAATGCCCTTCTCTTTAGAAAAGGGCAATATCAATTCAATTCAAAAATTATTTTTTCATTATACGTTTTGAGTAAACATTTGAATCTTGATATACATTGATGATGTAATTACCATTTGGTAAATTAGTTAAATCAACTTGATTTGAATTTTCTGTTTCAATTAAAAGTTTATCATTCATATCAAATACACGAATATTTTCAATTTTGTCCAATCCATTGATAAACACTATATCGGTTGTTGGATTTGGGAAAATATTCATTTTTAATTCATTTAAATCATTTGTATTTGCAGTTTCTTCTTGTGAAACCATCACATCATCGATGCTAATATAAAGCACATCGGTCACATCATAATGACGGAAAACCAGTTGAACTTCTTGTCCAGCAAAATCAGAAATATCAACATTTACTACTTTCGGATCGAAATAATAGTGATGATCCAAAGTTTCTTCAAACACAGCTTCTTCATTGCCTGTAAATTCTTCACCTGCAGGAATTACATAAACTGCGTAATGTTCTTGAAAAATTTCATCATCATCAAGTGTAGCCACTTTAAAGCTCAAATTAACCAATCCTGACTCAGGTAACTCGAAAGCTGGACTGATCAATAAATTGTCAGGAGTAAAAGCTTCAAAATACCAAGACCAAGAAAGTGCAAACCAACCGTCGAAAGTTTCTATTTCTTCCGCTACAGCATCAGCAAATTCCCAATTATCACCATCGCCATCTCTGTCCACTAAAGTCCAAAGTGAACGAGTCGATTCTTCATTGAAATCTTCACTAAAAACAACCGTTTGTGCTTGTAAAGCCACACCAAAAGTTAATGCACTTCCTAAAAGTAAATTTTTTATCATATTAATTTTTTAATTATTTTGACCAAAGGTATAAAAGCCTTTATATATTCAAACTTTTCAGTAGGATTTTACTAATGATTAAGTAAAAAGAAGTTTGAATTAACATAAAAAAAAATCAGAAACATCACAACCAACAATTTTCATAGAAAAGCAGTTGTTATTAGAACTTAAATTAGCTTCAATCACATTGAGTACGCTTTACATCATTTGATCGTTATTCCATAATAACGTCTTAATTTGTACCGCTATTTCAGGACGAGACTGCAATAAAAAAAGCTGCCTCATTGTGAGACAGCTTCTTTAACCCTTATATTTTTTTATCAATTAATAATCCCAATTATTACTTGTTTCTCCACCAAATTCCCAAGTCAATCCAAATCGAAGCGTATTTTCCAAGGCATTGTTGGTTTTTGAAGTTGGAATCAAGTAAGAGAAGTCCAATCCAAATGCATTGTACTTCAATCCAGCACCTATGGTCAAATGTTGACGGTCACCTTTCACAGGGCTTTCATGAAAATATCCACCTCTGATAAAAAGCACTTCATTGTAAGAATATTCGGCTGAAACTCCCCAAGTGAATTCTTTCATTTCTTCTGAAAATCCACCAGGAGCATCACCAAATGAACTAAACATTCCTTCGACAACTCCTTTATTTGGAATGTATCTCGATCCAGGAATTTCATTTCCATCTTCGTCCAGCTCATATTGAGGAGTAGGCACCAAAAGTTTATTGGCTTCCAAAGTTACTGCCAAGGTATTATAATCATCAAAGATAAAATCATAACCAGCACCAATTCTCAAGTTGGTAGGAAGATAAGCTGCGTTGTCTTCGTTGTTTGAATAGTCCAATTTTGGACCGATGTTACTCACGTTAAAACCAGCTCTCACTCTACCATCGAAATTGTTCCAACTATGTCTTGGCGTTTGAAAATATCCAGAAACATCAACAGCAAAAGTATTGGCAGGTTGAACGGTACCATCATCGATATTGTTAAATAAATCCGAGCGAATAAATCGTCCAGTTACGGCCATACTATAATTGTCTGTCAATCTCAATCCATAAGAAAGATCAATTGCAAATTCATTGGGTTTTGCAAAACCAGTTCCTACGATTTCAGTACCAACTAACTCAGTTAATTCAATTTCACCTATATTGAAGTAATATAAACTTGCAGAAAGCGTACTTCTCTCATCTTGACCTAAAAAGGTATAAAAAGATGCATTGAGCAAGAAAACGTCATCTGTGATACTACTCATATAAGGTGTATATGAAACTGCTACACCCGAATAACTTTTACTGAAAGCATATTTCGAAGCGTTCCAATATTGTGAAAAAGCATCAGGAGAGGTCGCTGCTCCCATATCACCAAGTCCACCCGCTCTCGCGTCTGGTGAAACTCTCAAAAATGGAGCTCCTGTTAGTACTGGGTTAATAATTTCTTGCCCATACATCAGACCAGAAATCATCATCAAACATGCAATTGAAATTCTTTTTATATTCATTACTAAATAATTATTTTAAAATCACTAATTTTTCTACTGCTGTGGCTGTTCCTTTACACAATTCTGGATTTAGTCCCCTCGCTGTAAGTCGGTAAATATACACCCCTTTTCCTATTTTATCACCAAAATCATCTAAACCATCCCAAGGAATTGCAAACCTTCCAGTCCTATAACCTTCTCTCCATGGTTCTGCTGATACGGGTTGACGTATGGTTTTCACCAACTTTCCAGAAACAGTGAAAATTTGTACCATAACTTCCAGCTCTGAATCGCAATTATGTTCGAAGTGAAAATAGGTTTGGTCAGTAAAAGGATTCGGCCAGTTCAAAAGTTTCTCTATATGTATATGATCAGAGCCTTCTTCCATCACTATGAAATCTAACGTTTGTTCTGATGAATTATTGTTAATATCCCATGCTTTAAACAAAATTTGATGCTCTCCTAATTCCAGATTACTCAACCTATACATAACTTGACCTTTTTGATAATCTTCAAATTCAGGATTCGTACATGGATTATTGTCACCTCCTTCATAATATTCGTTCAAAACATAAGTTGCTTCGACATCTTGATCTAAAACAGCTGTAATATCGTGACCTATCGCAACTCCACTTGTGTTCAATCCACTTTCATCAGTCAAACAAGCCAATAAATATGGATTTCTATCTGTGATACCTCCATCTACAAAGTTCAAATTATTCATATACAACCCAATTGCTGGTCCATTGTCATCATCCAATCCATTAGGATTTTGCCCACCAACTTTAACGTGTTTAACAGTTACTCCATCGGTAACGTTGTTGTGAACATAAACCGTTAATTTCCCTTCGCCTACTTCGTAGTTTATGTCTTTTGGAACATAGAATTGAATTTTGAATTTTCCATACTCGATATTGGTTCCACCTTTAAATATAGGATTGACTTGTTCTTGAAAATCCATAACTCCCATATCACCCTTTCTTTTGTTGTTCAATGTTTGTTTGTTCAATGGCTTATCAAACAAACTCGCCAAAGCTTTTCCATTAAAAGAACTATCGCGCATACTGCCTGATTCATCCAAAACTTCACCTTCGATTTCAACAAAATCCAAAGCTCTTAAAGTTCCATCAAAAACATCTGCATCTTCTCCATTAATTTTAGTAATTCTAACTTGTCTCGGAGGTCTTGGAATACTCATCATTGGATCTCCCAATAAGTTAACGTTGATATGGTTTGAACTTTCACCTGGATGATTTACTTTGGCTTGAGTCAAAGCAACTCCTAACGGTAAATATTGATTTCCTTCAACTGTCAAAACATGTTGCACCAAAGTATTGTTGAACGCTTCTCCGTATGAAACCGCAACTGGACGACTGGTTGTTACCATTGCAGAAGCTCCACCTTGAGGTGCCTTGTACATAAACACACCGGCCGAAGGTACATAGTTCAAATCCCAAATGGTAAATTCACAGGTAATGGTCATTACGACTGGCAATCTCGAATACAAACCAGAGAAATTTTCGAAATTATTAATTTCCTCATAAGTAATCACTCGGGTTTGAGACCAGCTTCTCGCACCACCATGTCCAAAATAAACGATCAAAGAAGATCCTAAGTTAAATGCATTTCCAATCAACTGATTGACTTGAGGATATCTCGGACCAGCTGAAGTACTTTCCATTACGAAAGCATCCAAATATCCTTTTCTAAGCGTTGCATATTCTATATTATTTTCGATGAATTGAGCAGAAGTATTTTCAACGGTTTCATGAAATGGCCCTTGACCTTTATCGTCATCAACTACCAATAAAAAACGTGTTTTCCAATCTCCAAACGAAGTTCCTTGACCTGGCAATTTTTCATAAAACGCCAATATTTTATCGACCATTACTTTTGCCTCAGCCACAGAATGTGCAGGAATTCGACCCACAGCAATATCCATTTGACTCGCTTTATGAACATCGAATTCTACAGGAACTCTTCGATTATTGTTCTGCAAAATAGTATCGGTATTATCGAGCATCGTAAAATAATCATCGGTTACAAAAGAATTGTCAATACCTGATGAATTATAACTTATATATGCAGGAACAAAATTAGAATTGTTCTGAATTCTATCCTTATAATCATAAGAAGCACCACCAAACAACAAAGCGTATTTCAATGGACTTCCCGTATCTCTTAAATGTTTAAAAAAATCTCTAATCGCTGAAATATCTTGCGCACCTGATGAGAACTCATTATAGACTTGTTCTGTAGTTACAACGGCTACTTTCACGCCATCATTTTGAATTCTAAAGTTAGCCAACCTTGTCGCTTCACTCAAAAAGTTAGGATGAACAACTATGGCATACTCAATATCTTTTAATGCACGAATATTTTGATTGGCTACTTGCCCAACGTAATTAACTTCTGTAAATGCAGCTGCATCATTAAAAGCTATGAATTCATTTAAAAAATTTGGATCAGTGGATTGATATTTATAAACTCCTCCGGTGTTAGCTACATTGGTCGCTGTGGTAATATCCGATATATTCCAAACTTTCTGAGGTCCTGACATTGCAAATCCATACACATTTCCATCGTTTATGTTTTGCAATTTTCTGAATTGCATTTGCGAACCATTGAAAGTAAGACTCGCTTCATAAACTACTTCTAAATAATCTAAGAAAACAAAAGCACCAGGATTTGTGGCATTTGAAACATTGATATTGAAAGTAAAAGAACTACCACTAATTCCTGTCAATAAATGATTTTCATATCGAACAGAAAAATCACCTGAACTCATATTGGCCGGAGGGAAACTCACTCCATTAATAGACACATTGAACGACACTCCACCTGCACCCTTTCCGATCATTCTATATTTTCCAACAAAATCTCCAGCTACAGGTGCATTTCCGTTGAGTACAATGCTTTGATTTGGTTCCACTCGAAAATCTTCGCCTCCCCATTGTTTACCCGCTTGATTCAAACTGAGTGAATCTTTTTCATGAAAAACATACTCATCAAAAGTATTAAAAACCTCTACAGGAGTACCTGGAATGTTCGAAGTTTGCACCCTTTTGCCCTGAATTCCACCAAAAGTTATAAAGTAATATGCATAATCTGAATATTGGTTGAATCGATGAGTCAAATTACCTCTTGTTGAATCATCCAATCGGTTCCAATCGTGTGGACCTTGACCATAAAAAAGTATATAATCGCCATCATCAAAACTACCATCTTCTTCACCTATAAATTCAATAGCATTCTCCTGAAGTGCACCATATCTAAAATCACCTGGATTTTCATTTAACATTTTCCCTCCGTTGCCATAAATCTTCAAAGTTCGAGGGTCAAAATTGGTTGGAATATTATTTTGTTGAAAAAAAGTTTTATCCAATTTAAAAATTCCTGACTTTGAAATTTCAATTTTATACCATTCGCCAGTTCTCAAAGCGCTATTTGTCGCAGGATCATGCACTCCACCTTGTTGCATATTCAAAGGACTTGAAGCAGTTGTCACTATTTCAAAGGACTCAACTTTTCTCACTTGTCCTCCTTGTTTTACGAAGGGCAGCATGCTCACAGAAATAAAAAAACGTTCACCACCTTGGTTAACTTTTGAAGAATATTCTAAACGCTCAGGAATTTTATCCAAATTCAATTGTCCCAAGTCAGAATTTGAAACATTTGAATAATTAACATTTACAATATCAATATTATTGTAACTTTGTGTCTCTCGTTTATAAGTAAAATAAGGAGTATTATCGACTACACTATAGCCTTCGTTTGTAAAGTAAGGCAAAGTAACATCTGGACTCACACCATTTGAATAAGTCTCAACTCCCTGCCAATCAATAGAGATGATTTGTGCAAAAGAGAAAGAACTTATTAACGATACAATTATAATCAAGTGTTTTAGCATGTTGACTAAACGAATTTTTAGCAAATATATTCTATATCACAATAAAAAAAGAATACATTCGTTAAAGATAGGCAGAGTAAGTTTGCGAATTCAGAAGAATTTGTTTTCTTTGCAATTAGTTTTTTGGAAAAATTGAAACAACACATAGTACAATATGAATAAGGGTAGAATTTTAACAATTCTTTTAGTTGCAGGTTCAATTGCTTTTACAAGCTGTACAGGACAAGGTAGTGGTAGAAAAAAAGGTGGAGGTACAAAAAAATTCACCAGCACTACAGGATGGAAACCTAACGATCAGAGAGGATGGTTTTTTAACGGAAAGAAAAAACCAAATGTAAAACCTTGGCCAGGTATGGTTTTTATAGAAGGTGGATCATTTACCATGGGATTGGTGAAAGATGACGTAATGCGCGATTGGAACAATAGTCCAGTCAGAATGCAGGTGCGTTCATTCTTTTTAGGAGAAACAGAAGTTACCAACTATCAGTACAGAGAGTACTTGACTTGGTTGAAAGTTGTTTTCCCTCCTGAAGAAGAGCAATATAGATATATCTATGAAGGCTCATTGCCAGATCCAGAGGTATTCAACAATAAGTTAGCTCGAAATGATTTTGATAACGAAACTTATTTGTTCTCACAAGAATTCAGTTATTATCCAGTGGTTGGAGTAACGTGGTTACAAGCAAGTAACTACTGTGAGTGGTTAACGGACCGTGCCAACGAAAAAGCATTGATGGATAAAGGTATTTTGAGTAGAGATTTCTATTCAAATGAAGAATACAACTACGGTACTAATTATTTTGATGCTGAAGCATATAAAAATAATGACAGTAACGTAAGCGATGCAATTGACACAACAAGATTGGCAAGACAAACCATGATTAGATCTACTAATCAAAGAATTCAAAAAGCCAACCGTTCAACTACTGCACTTGAGGTTGCGCCATTTAGACTTCCAACTGAAGCAGAATGGGAATATGCGGCTCTTGCTTTGCCTGCCAATAGAGAATACAATGTTTACCAAGGAAAACCTGTACTTCAAAATGAATTGAGAGGTAAAAAAGGGCGTGCTCGTGGTCAATACATGGCTAACTTCAAAGTTGGTCGAGGTGACTACTCTGGTATCGGTGGATACGGAAACGACGGTTCTGCAATCACAAGTGATGTTAAAAAATATCAGTCAAACGAATTTGGAGTCTATGGAATGTACGGAAACGTTGCTGAATGGACAGCTGATGTTTATCGTCCAATCATTGACGACGAAGCTAACGACTTCAACTATTTCCGTGGTAATGTTTACGAATCATACATCAACAACTCTGAAGGTGGATACGAAAAATATGATGAAGAAGGTGTCATCTTCGATACCATCAACAGCGGAAGTTTAGTATATCGCTCATTGCCTGGCAAATACAAAAAACAAATCGAAGAAGATAACATCAATTATAGAGATGGTGATAGAATGTCATCCTTGAACCCAAGACCGGAAGACAATGATGAGTACAATTACAGCGGTGATGTTGTAGCTGTTGATTCTTTAGGAAATCCAGTGATGGGAAGCGGTGTCATGGCAGCAAGAGAAAGTACAACTGGAGAAATGTACAATGCTCCAAGCAGAAAATTCTATGTGGATGAAAGAGGAAGAATTATCCTTGAAAAAGATGATAAAACCAGAACTTCTCAAATTTCCGACGAAGTAAGAGTTGTTAAAGGTGGTTCATGGAAAGACCCAATTTATTGGTTGGATCCAGGACAAAGAAGATTCTTACATCAAGCAGAAGCAACGAGCTGGATTGGATTTAGAGTAGCTCAAGATTATCAAGGCTCATTCGAATCTAAACGCTCAAGACACGGGACTAAATAATTTCTTATAAAATAATTTACTTTCAATCCCAATCTGATTTTCAGATTGGGATTTTTTGTTAAATTTAGACCATGAAAAAAATATATCCTCTTTTTTTGGAATGCGATTCGATTTCCACTGACACTCGCAATATCGCTTTAAACTCCATGTTTTTTGCTCT
>DEQC01000005.1:0-34158 GCA_002359055.1 Flavobacteriales bacterium UBA3376
GAAAAACAACAAGCTTTACAAGCTATAGAAACTGAGGTTCAAACTAAAACTGAAGGTAAATCACAGGCTGAGATTCAAGCAATGATGGGTGAATTGGAAGCGATGCAACAACAATATTTATCCTTACAACAAGATTTGGTAAATTACCAGCAAGCAGCCGCAAGAGAAGTTAATGAAAGAGAAGAAGCTTTGTATGCTCCAATCGATCAAACCGTTAAAAACTCTGTAGATAAAGTTGCTGCAGCCAAAGGATTGAAATATGTAATGGAAAAGTCAATGTTGATATATTCAAATGGACTTGATATTACTGCAGAAGTAAAAAAAGATTTAGGAATTCAATAAATCAAATTTTAAAATGTAAACAAAAGCCGTCTCGATTGAACCGAGACGGCTTTTTCTTTGTAACTTTCGAAAAATAATTTTCATAGATGAAATTTATAGAGACAAATTTAAAGGGTTGTTATTTGATAGAACCCAAAGTGATTGAAGACGGAAGAGGCTATTTTATGGAAGCTTTTCATCATCAAAAGTTTTATGAAAATACAGGGATTCAATCGCGTTTTGTTCAAGACAATCAATCTCACTCCAAATATGGGGTAGTCAGAGGTTTGCACATGCAAAAAGGAGAATTTGCACAAGCTAAATTAGTACGTGTTTTGTTTGGGAAAATACTCGATGTAGCAGTCGATGTAAGAAAAAATTCGCCGACTTTTGGACAATATTATTCGGTGGAATTAAGCGCAGAAAATAAAAAACAGTTCTATATTCCTAAAGGGTTTTTGCATGGATTTTCTGTTTTGAGTGATGATGCAACTGTTTTATACAAGTGTGATGCATTTTATGACAAGGCTTCAGAAGATGGCGTAAATCCACTGGATGCTGAGTTGAATATCGATTGGCAAATTCCTCAAGAATTGATGATTATTTCAGAAAAAGATAAAAATGCTAAATCTTTCTCAGAACTAACACTTTGTTCATGAAAAAAATATTGGTAACGGGCGGCAATGGTCAATTGGCCAAAAGTTTAAAAGCTTTGGTAGCAACAAAATCTTTGAATAACTATCAGTTTTTGTTTTTTGACAAGACACAATTTGATATAACCAACAAAGAATTGATAGAAACATTTTTTTTTAGCAATTCCATTGATTGCGTCATCAATTGTGCAGCTTATACAGCTGTTGATTTGGCTGAAACTGAAGTCGAATTGGCCTTTACAATTAATGCCGATGGCGTAAAGAATTTAGCAGAGGAATGTGCTTTACAAAATGCTACGCTCATTCATATTTCAACCGATTATGTGTTCGATGGAGAGAAAGTCAATTCAGAATATTTGCCTGACGATGAAACATCGCCCATCAATGTATATGGGAAGTCAAAATTGGCAGGTGAGAATTATGCATTGAAAATCAATCCACGTACACATGTCGTACGGACTTCTTGGTTGTATTCGGAGTTTGGTAAAAACTTTTATACCACTATGTTGCGTTTAATGTCAGAGAGAGATGAAATCAGTGTGGTATCAGATCAAGTGGGCAAACCTACGCATGCTCTTGATTTAGCGAAATATATTCTTGAGCTGATTGTAGGCTCAAACACAGATTATGGCATCCATCATTTCTCAGGAAATGAAATCATGTCTTGGTATGATTTCGCTAAGAAAATCGCTTTAGAAAATGGATTCGATACAAAAATCCATCCGATCACAACCGATCAATATCCAACGGCAGCTAAACGTCCGAAATGGAGTGTGTTGGGGGAATGAAATGATCAGAATTTATATTTTATTTTTCTTCTCATATCGATTCAAATACTTATTGAATTCCATTAGTAGAATAAGGACTACAGCAGATAGGAAACCAAGCATTCCGTAACGAATAAAAGGTCTGTTGAGTAGTCCATCCTCTTCGATTGTATGTAAATCAGTCAGAGGATTTATTCCATTTTTATAATTTGCAATCAACCTTTTAGTACTGTGAAGTTTACGGTTGAATACATCTGAATATCTGAGTAGATCTGCTTCGACATTAGATCTTGACGCAGTATTTACAAGTAATTGTTCAGAACCCATTGTAGGCTGTTCTCTATTTGAAATAGCTCGAGCAACTAAAATAGAATCTATATTGGTAATGTTTCTGTTCAGTTGATACTCATAACTTTCTAAAATTGCCAATTGATTTTGTTGCTCATTTTTTACCACAGGAGAACTATTGATATAATTCAAGATTCCTTGCTGGAGTTCATTAGGAGATTTACTTCCATCAGCTGTGATTTTAATTCTTTGATAACTAAAATCAGTAGGCTCCATGCTGGATAAATGTTTGTTTATATCGAAAGCTTGAAAGAAAAGAGTATCGGTTTGCTCATTTCTCACAGTAGCTAATTCGATTTGGCTGAAATAGTTATTGATTATATCTTCAGTTTTTTCGATAGCTTCAATGCTCATGTTTTTAATTCCAAGTCTTTTTGCTAACATAACTGCTTCAGGAGCATTATCTGTGGAAAATGTTTTTTGGTTCTTAATATCGTTAGAAAAAGCGTATAGTTGAAGGTTAGATATGGGATTGGATTGAACAACCATTTCAAATTTGGTTGACTCACCTTCTCCTTTGTCGAAATGGCTATACAAGGCAAATGCAACTCCAAGAGCTGTAAAAATTACTAAAACTATCCAATTATTTTTTAGTAAGATGATGAACTGTAAAAACAAACCAAGTAAATCACCGATTTTTCTAAAAAAGGATTTTATACCGTTTTTAAAATAATTCAGCAGTCTGATTAAATCAACTTCTTCATCTCCCTGATTGGGTGTGTTTTGAGCGTCTTTGTTCATGGGTAATTAATATTTGGCGTAAATATAACCCATAATATCTATTTGTAAAAGTGTCATTGAAAATAAGATATAGCAAGAGAGATAGGGAAGCACTCTCAATAAATATAAGTCGTACAAGTTTAAAATGTATCGAGCCATTGATGATTTAAATTTTTTTAAAAAAAACTTTTCGATTGTAGGTACTTCATTTTTGCATTTGGGTTCACTTTCTATCGATTACTTTAAACTAAAAAATAAACTTACATTTGCAGTATAAGTTGAGATAATGAAAATCAAAAACCTAATAATTTTTGGAACTCGGCCAGAGGCAATTAAAATGGCACCATTGATACATGCTTTCAATCAACATTCAGAAAAGTTTACGACCAAAGTTTGTTTAACGGCTCAACATAGAGAGATGTTGGATCAAGTAATGAGTTTTTTCGAGTTAGAAGCTGATTACGATTTGAATTTAATGAGACCTAACCAAACTTTAAATGGTTTGACTTCAGATATATTACTTGGACTAAAGCCAATTTTAGAAGAGTTTCAGCCGGATTATGTTTATGTTCATGGAGATACAACGACGACTATGGCATCTGCATTGGCGGCTTTTTACAGTGGTGCAAAGATTTGTCATGTAGAAGCGGGTTTGAGAACTTACAATTTACAGTCACCATTCCCAGAAGAGATGAATCGTCAAGTAACAGGAATTATTTCTGACTTTAATTTTGCTCCGACTGAAGATTCTGCTCAAAATTTATTGAAAGAAGGCAAGAATGAAAATTCGATTTTCGTTACAGGTAATACTGTGATAGACGCTTTGATGTACGGAATTGAGAAAGTAAAAAGTACTTCTTTTAAAGACGATGAAATTGAAAATCTCAATGGCTTAATTGATACAAATAAAAAATTGATTTTGGTGACTGGACACCGAAGAGAAAATCATGGAGAAGGTTTCATTCGAATATGTGAATCTTTAAAGCAAATTGCGATAGACAATCCAGAAGTACAGATTATTTATCCTGTACATTTAAATCCTAATGTAAAAGAGCCGGTTTTTAGGACATTATCTGGGATAGATAATATTCATTTGATAGAACCGCTTGCATATCCTGCATTTATTTGGCTGATGGAGAAATCTTATTTAATCATAACAGACAGTGGTGGAGTTCAAGAAGAAGCACCGAGTTTAGGGAAACCTGTATTGGTTATGAGAGAAACTACAGAAAGGCCAGAAGCAGTAGAAGCAGGTACAGTAATATTGGTGGGGACTGATAAACAAAAAATAATTTCAGAAACTTCTCGTTTATTAAATGATGAAAGTTCATATGAAAGCATGTCAAGGACCCACAATCCTTATGGAGATGGGAAAGCGAGTGAAAGAATAGTGAAATTTATAATAGACAATGCAAACTAATTTTCAACCACAAGTAGTCACAATAGGTTTGGGATATATCGGTCTCCCGACTTCAGCTTTAATCGCTCAAAATCAAATCAAAGTTTTGGGCGTGGATATTAATGAGCAAGTGGTAGAAACGATTAACCAAGGTAAGATACATATTGTAGAGCCAGACTTGGACACAGCAGTAGCGAAGTCTGTTGCTTCAGGCTATTTTAGAGCGAGTTTAAAACCTATGTCAGCTGATGTTTATTTGGTTGTAGTTCCTACACCTTTTAAAGGAGATCACGATCCAGACATATCTTATGTTCAGTCTGCTACAGAAAACATAATTCCTTTTTTGAAGGAAGGAGATTTATACATTATAGAATCCACTTCCCCGATTGGGACGACCGAAAAAATGCAGGAATTAATTTATGGTCAACGTCCCGAATTAGAAGGGAAAATTTTTATGGCCTATTGTCCTGAGCGCGTTTTACCAGGAAATGTGATGTATGAATTGGTTCACAACGACAGAGTGATTGGTGGTGTTGATGAAGCTTCTACTAAGAAAGCCGTTGGTTTTTACAGCCAATTTGTCAAAGGAGATTTACATAAGACAAATTCAAGAACGGCTGAAATGTGCAAGTTGGTAGAAAATTCATCCCGAGATGTTCAGATTGCATTTGCAAATGAGCTTTCTTTGATATGTGACAAAGCAGGCGTTGATGTATGGGAATTGATCGATTTAGCAAATAAACATCCAAGAGTAAATATATTGCAACCCGGTTGCGGGGTAGGTGGACATTGTATCGCAGTAGATCCTTATTTTATAGTTTCTGATTATCCGTTGGAATCTCGTATCATCGGTAAAGCAAGGGAAATCAATAATTATAAACCATTTTGGTGTGCCGAGAAAATAATTGAAGCGCGGAAAGCTTTTAAACTTCAGAACAATCGCGAGCCCAAAGTGGCTTTGATGGGAATGGCTTTTAAGCCTAATATAGATGATTTACGAGAATCGCCTGCTCGATATATTATTCAGCGAGTGCTACAAAATGCCAATGATGAGGAGTATTTTATTGTAGAACCTAACATCCAAGAACACAATATTTTCAAATTAACCGATTATAAAGAAGCAGTAGAAAAGGCCGATATAATCGCTTTTTTAGTGGCACACAAAGAATTCTTTGATTTGGAAATTGGTGCTGACAAAGTCATCTTGGATTTTTGTGGCATAAAAAAATAGTATGCTTAAAAGCTTGTTTCAAAAAAACTATATTTTTTACGGTGGTTCGATTGTCATTAGCCGAGGTTTAGAATACTTTGTATTATTTTTCGCTGCAGGGTATTTGACCAAGGAAAGTTACGGAGAATTGGAATTTTATAAAAAAGTCATAGAAGTCGGTGCCAATGTTTTGGCTTTTGGCTTTCCTGCCTTGATTCTAAGTTATACCAAAAGCAAAGAAAGTAAAATCTACTTTTATATCCTTTCCATTGCTTTTGTTTTGTTTTTAACGATTGTTTTATCCTTGGCTGGGTTTTATCAACCCATTTTGTTTCTACTGATTGTAAGCATGGCTTTTTATGGGCTATTTTTTACAGGTGGAATTGCCCAATCTTATCAAATCGTTCATTTGGGGAGCAATTATGCTTCCTTATATAAAATAGTAATTTCCATCTTATTTTACGGCGCTGTATTTGGGTTGATTTATTTCTTTCAGGTCAAAGGAGAGGCTTATTTGTATCCTTCTTTGATTTTACTTCCACTCGTTTTGGTTTATACTTATTTCGATCTTCGAAAAGCAAACATAGAATTTACAAAACTTCGGAAGTATTGGGGTTTATTCAGGAAGTTATTGTTAAGTTCTTTTACATTGGTAGTCAGTAATTTTGCAAACTTTATGTTTCTTTACACCGATATTTTTGTCATAAAATTGTTATCAAAATCGGCTAATAAGGAAATAGCAGACTTTAGTTTTGCGTTGAATGTAGCAAGTGTTTTGTTGTTGATTTCTATGACTTTGATTCAGGTGGATATAGAGAGGTTAAAGAAAAACAAATCGCATTTCTTTTCTTTAAATAAACGAATTTTTTTATCTACTTTATTTATGACGACTGCATTACTAATGGGATATTATGTTTTAATAAATTATTTTTACTTATCCTTTAATAATACATTCCTTCTTTTTGTAATAATTCTTATTGGAAAGATTTTTTCAAGTCAGGCAAACTTATATGGAACCTATTTAATAATTCTTAAAAAGTTTACGCTCAACTTAAATATCAATGTGGCTTTTCTAATCCTTAATATAATCTGTTGTTGGGTTGGTTATCGTTTGCTTGGTATAATTGGTCTTGGTATAGCAAGTACGTTAATGTTAGCTCTGAGGTGCATGGTTTTATATGTTTTCAATAAGAAATTTATTAATCTTTAAAATGAAGTTTTAAAGCTAATAGTGCTGTTACAACAGCAAATTTATTTCTATATTCAAAAATATCCTGCATAAAAATTTGGTTCAAATCCTCCCTAAGCTCTTGATTTATATAAGATGATTCTATTTCTTCATTAAAAATACGATTCAGTGTATTTAAAATAAATGGATATTTTTTGATCCATACTGCGTAGGGATTCATACTATCATAGTTTAAATGAAAATATTTTTTAGCACCGTTGTAGTATTTTTTGTAGAATCTTCCATAGTTAATTTTATATTTTTTATTAGGTTTCATCTGTATCTTTTCCCATGGATATTCCAGTATGTTTTTATGAAATTTGCTCAACCATTCAAAATAGATTGCTTGATTTATTTTGTAATTATCTGGTAAGGACAAACAAAATATGATTAGGTCAATATCCATGAAGGGCGAAAGGCAGTCAATCAGTGGGTTTATTGCTCTATCCCCATAAAGCGTTGCGTTTATCTGTCTTTGTTCAATATTAAATAAATCATAGTTAAAATGTTGATACTTGTTTAAGAATTCAGGTAACATTTCGATTTTATCTAGTAACAGCTCGTCCACAACTTTTCCAGTATAACCAATGGAACCTCTATTTTTCTTAAAGTCGAACTTTGGTTTTGTAAATGAGCCAAACAACGAATCTCCCAATTGACCTGTATGAAGAATAGAATATTTTGATAAATTCATTGCTCTAACAGTGGAAGATGCATGTGCGGAAGAGTGAAACATCATGAGTCCATCTATGGGCTTGATGTAATTTTCCATTATATCATCTATTAGGTAGCCAGGATAATCTAGTGTTCTTTCGAAATGATCAAAATTTTCTTTGATAGCAATCTGTTTTGCGTATTTCACATCAGTAGATTTAGATGCTCCAAAAGTAATAGTCCTAATATTAGTATAACCCAATTCCTTTGCGACTAAAATATTGGTTTTAGCATCCATACCCCCACTTAAAAATGCAAGCAGTTGGGAGTTTGGAGATTTTGACCAAGAAGCCTTTACACTTTCCAAAAATAACTTATTAATTTCTTTTGTTGCTTCTTCAATGTTTACATTTAATTTCTCAATCGTATATTTGAAATGCTGTTCTATATTTACTTCATTGTTAATGTAATCATAAGTAACTATTGAGCTATATGGTAATTTCATCACTTCATTTATATAAGTATGATTTTCCAATAAAAAACCATATAAACTCATCATATACACAGCATCATGATTTAGTGATATAGGAACACCTACTTTTCTTAACAATTTTGAAATAGTTGCCAACTTAGAGGAGAATACAAATCCTACTCGATTGTCGTAGAAATAAAATATATTACGGGTAGATAGATGATCATTAAATATAAATATTTTTTGACGTAGCTCGTCCACAACAAAACCAGAAAAATTACCTTTGAGATTTTTAATAAAATCGATTGATGATCGTTGATATTCTTTAAAGAAATCCACATTGGATTTAATGTTTTGATCTAATATAACTCCATTAAAACAAAACGTTAAACCATCTTTACTTATAAAAAAATTATCAGTTCCTGAATTCCCATTTTCTCCGATTATACCCTGATATAACTTTTTACTTTTATTTGAATCAACGTCAATTGAGTAGTTTGTTTGATTGTTTGGTAGGAAAACACCATAAATTTCAGACATATAAATAAAATAACATAATTAATAATGAAATTAACATCTACAAATTTAGCTTAAACTTTTAAATGGAATCAAGAATCATATTATATATTGATAATTATTTTTATAACTTTGCTGAGATGAAATTTATAAGAATATATTCATAACAGTATTTATTTTAGCTTCTGTGCTTTATTACAAAATAAGACGAAAAAGTAAATTACATCAAAGGAAAACAAAAAATCCTGAAGCCTGACACGATTTAAAAAGCTTGTCTTTTTTTCAATAAAAAAGATACTTCACCTGATAATTTTAATATAGATGTAGAAGATGGTGAAAATTGAAGTTTAGTAACAAAATCATCAAAAAACAAAAAGAACAAATAAGTGTTTTTATAAAACGGGTAATTTTGATACCTAATACTAACATATATTTTTAAATTAAAAATGAGAACACTATCTTTTTTTTTCATAATCATACTTTATAGTTTGTATTATCCATGTTTATCGCAACTCACTTATCCTTATTTTCAAAATTTCAATGATAAAAGCTTTATCTCCAATCCAAATATAAATCTTGATGTAAATGGACCAAAACCTCTCCCAAGAGAAGAAGTAAACGAAACCTATAGTTATGGTTATTCATGGGAAGTTGTTCCTGCTCCGCAAAAACAACATTCAAAATCACTCAAGCTAACTGCACATGGAGATGATCATAACAAAAGAGCATTTTTTCCTAGGTCTAGATCCCAAGCTACCTTCCTAATTGACAACAGAGAGCCTATCTATATTTCATATCAAATTTACATTCCTAACAATGAAGAGCTTGTAGAAAGTCATGAAATAGATGTATATCACATAATACAACAATTTCAGGTTTCAATGTGGAACCCAAATACAGAAACTCCATATAACCTATATACATTTAATGAAAGAGGAGATAGTGTAAGAATCTACGATGCGCTAGGCATACTAACTCTTAATTATTCGAAAGATTCTACAAATTTTCGAGATTTAGAATTTTGGTCAAATAGTATCGAGAATATTAAACAACATGTGTTTGGTGAAATAGACGAAACAGAGTTTATTAAAAGACGAAACAGAATGAAAATTAAGTCAGGGATTGAAAAGGGAAAATGGAATGAAATCATTATGAAAATTAACTTCTCAGAAAAATTCGAAGAAGGATACTATCAGTTTTGGATTAATAGAAATCCTGTTGTCCTTGATTCATTAGGCAATCAATACTATAATGAACACAATACCTCACCACACCTCAACTCAGAAGAAGAACCTTTTAAGTTTCATACTGGTTTTATACTCTACACCACAGATAGAAGACCAAAAAGAGCTGCATCACTTTTGAAATTAGGACATTATAGGCAAAATATACATTATGAGCAAAGTTTATATTATGATAATTTAAGATTATGGGGAAGATTTCCTGTCGATTTTTCAGAAATTGAAGGTCAATCTAAAATAATTGCCGAACAATGTAATCAAAGGGCAAATAAAAATGAATTAATCTTATATGCTTATGATGACATTTCTGCAGACCAATATACTTTCCGATTCACTAACATAAAAAATGGACGAGTTAAAACATTTGAATCAGATGGTCCTGCGATTGATTTAAGAAAAAAAAGATTGTTAAAAGGAAGAAGAATATATGAAGTAGATGTGAAAACAACGGGTGATTTTGGAGAAAAATGTGTTGTAAGATCTCTGAAATCAAATTAATTTGTAATATATTTAACGATTCATTAAGTTTTTCAAAAATAACTTATGAAAAGTATATCCTCTTTCTTTTTACCACGTTAGGTGTCAATACTTTTAGCCAAATGGGACAATACATCAAAACAAAAAATGTCCCATCAGAAATTGGTGTAGAAAATGCATATCTGTATTACAATACTCATAGTATGTTATATTTTGGTAACCCATCTAACAATTTTAAGTTTTTGTTGGGTTATATAAATGCAAATAATCTTACAAAAGATTACCTATTTGACTCTTTCATTTTTACGGAACATTTTTATAGTTATATTGGTAAAATTCCAGAAACACAAGAAATAGTAGGTTATGATGGTATTTACCGACAAGAAGACCTAGATTTTTATCTTGATAAAATTTTCTGACCTGCATACACAACTATAGAAAGCAATAATTCTTATACCAAATTAGGGGGATTTCAATATTCAGGTGTTTGTCAAAGGTTTATACCCATCGAAAATAATGTAAACTATACATTATTTTAGTTATAAATCGAATGTTGTAGAATCAGTGTTTTACCCCCTAAAAAGTCGGACAGGATTATAGTTAAATAAATATAATAATTTTGTCAGATATGAAACGAAGAAAATTCACAAACGAAGAAAAGGTTAAGATTTTAGAGGAAACCTCTATAAATCGGGAAATACCAAGTATCTGGAAACTTTTTTAGCAAATCCACCAGACTCCGTAGCCTATTGACGTTTTGCTCTTTATGACAGAGAAGGCTTCAAGGGATTTAAAAGTTCTTTTGTTACCGTGAAAAATATCCGTCTGAAATGACTTAGTTCTCAGAAACCAAAGATTTTAAAACCTCTAATTCCTTCTGACCTGTTTTTCTCCAATCTATTTCCATCATAGACTTTCTTCCATTATAGGTAATAGTGTTATATAAGCTTTCATTATCAACAAGCCTCTGTATTCTTTCTGCTACTTCTTCTAGATCATTGCCTAAAACCCCGGTTTCCATATCTTTTACAAATTCCGGAAGTGCCGTGTTATCGTTGGTAATAGTAAGCAAGCCGCTTGCCATGGCTTCACACATAGATACTCCCTGCGAATCAAATTTTGAAAAGGCAAGGAAAACCCCATATTGGTGAAAAAGCTTATTCATCTCTTTCCTGTCAATAAACTTTTCGATGATTTTTACTCTATGACCAAGATTGAACTTAGAAATCAATTCTTCATACAATCTTTTGTCTTTTCCTTTTCCGTAGATATCTAACGTAAATTCCTCTGGAAGATAATTCATGATTTCAATCGCCTGATCTACTCCATACTTTTTCTCAAATGGCCTTATGGTCAGGGTTTTATGTCTGTTTTTATAGAGCTGTTCATAAGTAAATAAGTCTGTATCAATTCCGTTTGGTATAACTTTCGGGTTGTTGAGGTTTACCTGAAAATGTTTTTCCGTATAGTTTTTCATCCATTCGGATGGGAAAATGACTGCTGAATTATCCCATTCATTGATTTCTCTCACAAATTTCTTTATGTGAGGATAATTCCAATAGTTTTTGTAAAAATATTTGGCAATGCCCTGTGGCGTTAAAGAAAAATCAAATAAATATTCGGGATATTTAAAAACATCTGCCCCGTGAATTCCTATAACTATAGGTTTGTTTTGTTTTAAAAAAAAATTGTAAAGAGAAAGTCCTCCAGATTTTACAAACGGAAAAAAGTTTAATAAATGTATGTTGAAAATATCGTAGCCTGAAATTACATTAATTATATTTTCAGGATTATCTCTTACAACTTCTATACCTTGGTAATTGTATGTTTCTCTCGTGGCCGAAGGTACAAAAATGCCCACGTCAATACCTTGGCTAATAAAATACATTGCCCTCACATGAACAAACATATGATTATAGGGATTTTCCGAATTCGGATAACGAGAAGTAATTATAGCTAATTTCATGACGCCCAAAGTTACACTTTGATTTTATTTAAGCCAAAGTATTTAATAGATTTACAGTAAAATACTATCTTCGCAAAGATATTATGAATAATAAACTACGGTTACCATTAAATACAAGGGCAATTGATAGCCTAATTGTTTTTCTTTTGTTTTTTAATCTGCCTGTTGATATGGTAAATGGTATTTTATTGAATAGCGGAATAAATTTACCTGTATCTGTAAGTCAGTTATTTAAATTGGTTATTTTGGTCGTTATTTTATTTCGGCTTTTGTTTTTTCCTGGTATTGCAATTTTTATTGTTTTTACTGTCTATTTGCTCTTTTTTGTTAGTTCAATTGTACAATCCTTTTATACGCAGTCCTTTGGTTTCTTAGTAGATGATTTCATTAAAATTTCGCGTTATCTGTCAATTCTTATTGGGTTCTTTTATTTTAGAGGATTATTTAAAAAGACACTGAACCAAAAGTTTGAAAAATACTTATTTAGATGGATTTATTTTTCGTATGTAGTGTTGGCTGTTAATTTACTTGTTAAATTAGTGGGTTTTGGATACCCAATGTACAGTGCGGGGAATATAGGAACAAAGGGTTTTTTCTATGCTGGAAATGAAATTTCAGCTGTTTTGTTGATTTTGAGCGGAATAATCGCTTATCAATTCTGGTATATTAATAAAAATAAGGTATTATATATTGGATTTCTTTTGTTGAATATTTTCTTAGGAGTTTTAATTTCCTCTAAAACAGCTGTGTTGGGAATTGTATTGGTTTTTTTAGTTATAGCTATTGACCCCAAAAAAATAAAATTAAAGATTAATACGGTTTTGACAGCTTTAGCATCTTTTTTTGTGTTAATTCCGATTGTCGTTTATTTCACTTATAAACTAGTTTTAAGTTCAGCAGTCATGATACGTTTGACTTATTTTTGGAATAAATTGGATGTGATAACTTTTGTTTTTTCGAGCCGCAATATTTTTGTTGAAAAAATGTGGGAGCATTATAAAAATGATTATAATGTAGTTCAGAAAGTTATAGGAGGTGGGCAGACTTTTTATGAGTCAAAAATAGGAACTATAGTTGAAATTGATTTGTTAGATATTTTTTTCGCTTACGGTGTAACAGGGGCATTGGTTTTTATATTATTACTTTTACTTTTACTTTGTAAAGCCTACACTCACAAGTCTAACCCAATTTATCCTTATGCGAGATTAAGTTATATAATGATAATAATCCTTACTGTAATTTCATTATTTGCTGGACATATTTACAGTTCAGGAATTGGTGGCTTTTTTATAGGTTTTGTATTTTCGATGATGTACTATAAAAAATAAAATGCTTAAAAGGTTAATTTATATTTCATCCACTCTGGTAGGACTATGTATTCCTTTGAATACAAAAGCCGCTAATGTTAGCCTAATTGTTTTCTGTATTTTATCGTTTTTTTATTGTTACAAAAACTCTTTTATCAGAAAACCTCAATTGAAATTGTTTAAATTTTCTACGATTATTCTTTTTTTATTGGCTTTCATAGGTGTGTTTTTAGCTGCCGATATAAATACAGGTCTTACTCACATAGGTAGAAGACTGTTTTTTTTGATTTTACCTTTGGTTTTGTTTTTCTACGATAAAAATCATTTACGAAGTATATTAAGGTTTTCATTAATCGGTTTGGTAGGAGGTTGTGTGCTCAGTGGGATGTTTCTTATGTTTCATACATTTCAAAACTATTTTTCTAATCGAATGTTAAGTCAAATAGGTTTTGATTTGTTTAATTATTATCATACTTATCATAATTTCACAGAACCTTTGAAGTTTCACCCTACTTACTTGGGTAGTTATTTCTATTTGGCAATTGTCTCAATTATTTGTTTTTTGACGAAAAAATCAAGTAAATTATTTCGAATTGGTGTTGTTTCTATAATGTTTTTTTTAATTTTAATTGAATTTTTTATTAACTCAAGAATTATTTTGTTCTTGTTAATTCTTTCACTAGGACTGTCTTATGCGTGGTTTTTAAAAGTTCAATTTCAGAAAAGTAAATATTATTTTTCAGCTTATGTAATTGTTTTTCTTTTGGTAACCATTACGGCATTTAGTTTTGTGAAAAACACATATATTTATTATCGTTTTACAAATGAATTAAGTTGGGAAGCATCAAAAAATGTTGATTCGAAAATAAATAAAGATAATGGAGGAGATTCACGCTTAGCAAGATGGGGCTCAATTGTAAAAATAATTAAAGAAAAACCATTATTAGGATATGGTACTGGAAATGAAAAAGAGGTATTAAATGTCCAGTTTCAGAAAGATAATTTAAAGTTTTCTTCAGATAATAACTACGACTCTCATAATCTGTATCTTTCTTATTCAGTTCAATTTGGATTACTAGGGTTTTTAGTGCTTTGTTTTTACGTTATTAGCAATGTGATTATTTCTTTTCAGAAAAAGAATATTTTGCTTTTCTCGCTTGTCTTTGGATTAATGTTTATTTTATTTTTTGAGAATTATTTGAACAACAATGCAGGTATAGTTTTTATTGCATTTTTTCAAAACTTATTAATGTTTTATAGTTTAAAAAAGACATGAATTTAGAAAGAAAGCAAAATATCAATCATCAACTTATTTTAACCCTATTTTTAGGAATAGTGTTTATCTTAGATATTTTAAATAAGTTTGATTTTGCAGAAGAAACTCCATGGGTTTATCTAATTAAGTTCATAAAGTCAGTGTTTTATATTTTCTTTTTAGGGATTGTTTTAAAACAGTTTCAAGAAAATTATTTAAAGATAGGTTTATCAATATTATTGTTGTTTTTTATTTCAAGTCAATTTTCTTTATTTATTAGAGGTGTTAGTTTAGAAAAAGATTGGATTCTTAATTTCCGATTTCTAATATTATTGTTCTTTCCTTTACTTTTTAGTAGTTATGTTTTTTTAATTCCTCCTATTCAGTCTAATAGTTTGTTGAAAAAGGTATTTTTTGGAATTATTTTTCTAATAGTTATCTCAATTATTATAGGTTTTTTATTGGAAATAAAAGTTTTCAAAACTTATGTAAATCGTTTTGGCTATTTAGGATTGATGTCTAAATCTATAACAGCTACCTATTTTTATATATCAGCTTTATCATTTCTTTATCATTCGTACATAATAGATAAAGTTACTAAACTTAAGTGGTTGTTTTTTGGGGTTCTGTTTAGTTCCTTATTGGTTGGGACTAAGGCTATTTATCTTTTTTTGTTATTGCTTTTCGGGTATCATTTTTTTAGATTCAAATGGTACAGAAAAAGTTTTTTATACCTGCCAGTAATTTTGATTTCTATAGGATTGTATTTTTTCAAAGATGTCTTATATATTCAGGGTAAACTTTACTTCAAAGATATATTCTTACTATATGAATCGAAAGGTTTATTAGCCTCTTTAACTTCTTTACGGGATGAAATTTTAATAACAAATTTCAATAAATATAATGAGGTTTGGGAGTGGTTTAACTATCTTATTGGCGGTAAGGTTTATTCATTTATGCTTTATGAAAATTCTGTATTGGATTTATATTCGTTTTTCGGAATCTTAGGACTAATACTTTATTTGTGGCTTTTATACAAAAATTTAAAAAAGATGATAAGCACGAGAAATTCATTTGCTTGTTTTTTTTTAGTTTCAGTATTTATTATTTCAATTTTAGCAGGTCAGTTTTTTTTTAATACATCTGCGGTATTATATTTTATTTTGTCATTTTATCTAATAAATTCGTATGGTGAAAAGAAGTGAAAGAGAAAGCTTTTTATGGACTTTTTATGATAATCTTTCTATGAAAGAGACTATTCAAGAAGTAGAAAAAGCAATAAAAAATAAGAGCCAAATCCATCACGTTGTTATCAATGCAGGAAAAATTGTCTCTATGTATAAGGATAAAGAACTGTGTCAAAGCGTTAATAATGCTGATATTATAAATGTTGATGGCCAAGCTGTAAAGTGGGCAGCTCAATTCTTAGACAAGCCAATAAAAGAAAGAGTTGCTGGCGTAGATCTATTTGAAAAATTAATTGATTTTGCTTATCAAAATAATTATAAAATATTTCTTTTGGGCGCTAAAGAAGAAGTAGTAAAGAAAGTTGTTGAGAAAATTTCTCAGAATTATGCACCAAAAGTAATCGCAGGATATCGAAACGGTTATTTTAAGCCAGAAGATGAATCAGAAATCATACAAGATATCGCCAATTCAGGAGCAAATATGTTATTCGTAGCTATTTCGTCACCTAAAAAGGAAAATTTACTTTATAAGTACCGTAATGAGTTAAAAGATGTGAATTTCATAATGGGCGTAGGAGGAAGTTTTGATGTAATTGCCGGTAAAGTGAAAAGAGCTCCCTTGTGGATGCAAAAAAATGGATTGGAATGGTTTTATCGTTTTTTGCAAGAACCTAAAAGAATGTGGAAAAGATACTTGATAGGTAATACGAAATTTATATTTTTGGTGATGAAAGAAAAATTTAAAAAATAGCATTGAACACAGCTAATCAAAATCAACGTCTTGCATTTCTTCTCTTTTTGATTGATTGTATAATCATTTCAAGCCTTTTTGTAACTATATTGTATTATCGTTATGAAAATTGGTTTTTTGGGTACAATGCAATTGAAATAGCAGAATTCTTAATTAATTTTCAAATCAAATCTTATTTGTTTTTAATTGGTTCATGGTTCTTAATTTCTCAATATTTGAATTTCTATAAGTTCACAAGATTTGAACGCTATTTGGACTTTATAAGAAAGTCCTTTTTTCAAATTCTTTTATTTGCAGTTGTATTATTTGCAATTTCAGGAGTGAAAAACGAAGATCTGTTTTCAAATAAACAGTCAGCTTATTTCATTGCAATTTTAGGTGCATATATTATTCTTTCAAGAAGTTTGTTTTTTGTAGTCAATAAGTGGTATAGAAAAAAGGGTTTGAGCTATAAGAACATTGTTATTGTTGGAAACAATCATAATGTTGATTCTCTAATTGAATTAATCAATGAACGAAAAGATTTTGGATTGCGTTTATCAACTCATTTTGTTATAAATAACAGAACAGGAAATCAAAAACTGTTAAATCTTAATGTTTTTAAAGATGAATTAGAAAAGGTAAAGCCTGATTATATTTATATATGTTTAAACAACGGTTTAGATAAGGATTCAATCAATGAAATTGTTAGTATAGCTGAAGGTGTATATGCCACAATTGGTTACATACCAGACAATATAATGGACTCCCTACAAACCCTCGAAGTCAACTACCTGGATTCTTTTCCAATCTTAACGTATAAGAAATATCCTTTGGATCATTCCATCAATCAAATCATCAAACGCACTTTCGATATTGTTTTCACTCTATTTGCATTTGTGACTTTACTTTGGTGGTTGTTGCCAATTTTGGCAGTTGCAGTATACTTTTCTCAAGGTGCTCCCATACTTTTCGCTCAGAAAAGAAATGGACTCAATGGCAAAGAGTTCAATTGCTTGAAGTTTAGAACCATGAGGCCTCATAAACTCAATGATTTAAAACCTACCGAAAGAAATGACCCAAGAGTGACTAAGTTGGGAAGAATTCTTAGAAAAACAAGTTTGGATGAATTGCCACAATTTTTCAATGTACTCAAAGGTGAAATGTCAATTGTAGGTCCAAGACCTCATATGGTGTCAGAAAATGAATCTTATTCTGAAATCATCAATAGATATTCTTTGAGACACTACGTGAAACCAGGAATTACTGGTTTGGCACAAGTTCGTGGATATCGAGGTGCAGTCGATACCGAAAAAGACATGGAAAAGCGAATAAGAACCGACATTTATTATGTTCGAAATTGGTCATTCTTATTGGATCTTCTCATCATTTACAAAACTGTGAAATTGATGATAGTTGGCGATGAAAATGCCATTTGATTTCAGAGAATTATCTCTTTACAATCATTTGATGAACGGTTTTTCCATCTTCGAAATGTATCAATAAATTGTAATTGCCGGGAATCAATCGCGTTAAATCAATTTTATTGTCTGCTTGATGAAATTTGACTTTCATCTTTCGACCGTTCATATCAAAAATATCAATGTTTAAAATACTTATATCAGATTCGATATTTAGGAAGTCAGTGGTAGGGTTGGGATAAAATTTCAATGTTTCATTTATTGAGTTTTTCACCAAACAATTGTGACAAACATTGATAGGTTGCTTGGGTTTGGTTTTACCAAATACCTTGAAAGGAATTCCCTGAAATTCGTTGACACCTATATCGATTACAGCTGTATATGCCCAGCCGTTATATTGCATAGCATTTCCAGTGTGAGTGACGCCTGTGATTGTAATTGGTGGCGACCAAGGACCAGATTCCCCGATTCCTTCGAGCGAGTAGTCGATCCAATATTCACCTGCATCTACAATTAAATCGGGAGTATTGACGATGATTTCTTGGATCAATCGGGATTCATCATTGGGCATACTTTCTGTCGTTCTTAAACCATCAGTGATTTCCACTGATGTGAGTACATTTGTAATCATATCTCCCCAAATCAATTCACCCTCATAATAAGGATTGCCTTTCCAAATTTGAACATAGGCAGCTGTAATGCTTGGTTCTGTTTCATTTTGTTGATAAGCGTACAATAAGAGATAATCGATGGTTGTTTCTTTTTCTAAAAAGAATTCATCCAATAAGCGATAGCCGCCTTCTCTTGATGTGTTGAATCCATAAGCACTAAAGTTTAAAGTTTCATCTTGAACCAAACTCAAATGCTTGGGTGATTCTACATTGTAAATTGGGCCATTGTCATAAATCAAAGTTTGCGAATATGTTTGTATGGCAATCAAAGAAATTATGAAAGCGAGAAGCCGATTTGATAGGAAATTAAATGATAAAGTTTTCATAGTAAGAGAGATTGATTAGTTAAGTTGTTATACAAATTTATATCAATATAATTTGCAAATTGTCAGGCTTTTAACTGTATTTAAGCAGGTTTTTTCTGGTTTTAATTCATCCAAACAAAAAAGCCCCGGTTTCCCGAGGCTTTCTATTTATAATCAAAGGTTGTTCAATTACCTTTTGATGATCTTAAAGGTTTCAACTTGACCACCTTCTAAAGTAACTCTGAATACATAAGTTCCGGTTGCCAATTTCGAAACATCGATTTGACCTTGGTTAACTTTAGATTCGTTGATTACTCTTTGACCGGTTAAGTTGTACACTTCAACTGATTGAACAGCTTTTTGAGAATTGATGTTCAACACATCTCTTACAGGGTTCGGATAGTAAGCAAACTCAAATGAGTTTAAATCAGAAACTCCTAACTGCTCACAAACCAAGCTGTAAACCATTTCTCTTGAAGTCAATTCCCAATCACCTGAAGTACCGTCGTTAGCATAAGCCGCTGGAGCACCAAAGGTATCTGAATTGGTAGCTTCCCAAGCAATGCCTGTAGTTACTACTTCAATCCAATAATTAGTGTTAGCACTTAATGCAACTTCTGATTCAAATGCAATCACATAGTTATATACATCATAACTAAATGCTGTACCTAAGTATTCTGACGAATGTTCGATTCCAGCAATGTTTTCACTTATAACAGCTCCAGGTAAACCATCATTATCTTCGAATATATTGAATTCGAATTCTAAATCAGTATCTCCATTGGTTAGGATGTTCAAATCCATACCGTAAACAGTAAAGCCTTCATCACCTACGACTACGTCAATAGCTATACGTTGATTCGTATCTCCACCGAATACAGAAACAGCTTCAAAGTTGTTAGATTGAACATAGTTGTCTTCACACAAGAATGATTCTGGTTCTTGCTCACCGATTATAACAGTATAATCTTCTGCTTCACCGTAACTAGCGCTTACACATGGATTGATTAGATCTCCAGCAATGTTGTACTGGTAAATAACTCTCATTCTGTGTTCACCTAAAGTTGCATCGGTCAAATCAATTGTAATTTCTACCGTTTCGTTTGGACCAATACCACTTGTGTATCCAACTCTTTCAGAAGCTTCAAAGGTTCCGTTGTCATTGAAGTCGATCCAGATAGACGCACCATGAGAACCAGAACCAGATGAACTAGTTAAGATTGCATTGTAGGTTGTGTCTTCTAAATAAGTTGACATAGATGTGAAATCACCGTATCCTCCAGGGCTGAATCCACTGTTTAAGTTTTGAATTTCTTCCAATTCGAAACTTGCAATATGATCAGAAGTGTACGTAAACGATGGCTGACAGTAAGTAAGTACTGTTGTGAAAATAGCAGTATCTGAATATGAAGTTTCATTTGAAAGGTTACATGTAACTTCTAAACGCCATTCTACTTCAATACCAACCTCATCTGGAGCAGTTGCTGTGTAAGCTTCGTAGTGCTCTAAAGCCTCGCCTTCATCAACCCATCCAGTACCGTCAGTGTTTGATTGCCACTGATAAGTCAATCCATTACCAATGGTGTAACCACTTGCAGAAACAGTATAAGTTGTTCCAGCGTTACCAGTCTCAGGATCTACAGTTACTTCACCGCCTTCTGGTGTTCCATCACAATCCTCTAAAGAAACCACTTGGATGGTGAAATCCACAGAACTTCCGTAGCTCTTCTGGTTACAAGCAAAAGCATCTTCATCTGACACATGGTTGGACCAAGAACCTCTTACTCTAAATATATAATCTCCAGGCTCAATGTCTCCAGGAATAGTAACCGTAAATGATTGAGGAGAAGAGCCGTTGCTTAAAGCAATGCGCTCATCTGGATTATCCACACCAAATGTACCATTTTCATTCCAATCAACCCAAGCTCCTATTGTTTGACCGCCTCCTACATAAGCCGTATTTAAATCAAATACTTGACCTGGGTAGGTTTTAATTATTAAAGAGGTTTGGTCAGAATGAACTCCTCCTACACTATTCGTATAAGAAATATCCTCTATGGCTCCCTCAGTAGAAACTGCACTCAAATAATCTCCTGTATTGGTGTAAGTAGGCACACAATATTCTAATATAGTTGTAAAGGTGGCTGTATCTGAATACGATGTTTCTCCAGAGAGTGTACAAGTCACTTCTAATCTCCACTCTACTTCTACATCTAATTCATTAGGAGCAGTAGCTGTATAAGACTGGTAGAATTCAGTAGCATCACCTTCATTTACCCATTCAGCACCATCAGTGCTTGATTGCCACTGATAAGTTAATCCATTACCAATGGTGTAACCACTTGCAGAAACAGTATAAGTTGTTCCAGCGTTACCAGTCTCAGGATCTACAGTTACTTCACCGCCTTCTGGTGTTCCATCACAGTCTTCCATCGGCATTACAGTAAATTTGTAATCTTCGAATTCGCCATAAGTAAATCCAGTAGCACATGGATCTACATCACCAGTCGTGCTTAACCAATGACTTGCAATTCTCATTCGAGTTTCGCCCAAAAGCGCGCTCGTTGGGATAGTAAAACTTCCTGAATGTGAACTTGAATATTCATTTGAATTCCAAGCAACTTCTTCTGAAGGATCAAAAGTTCCATTTTGATTCCAGTCCACCCAAATTCTAAATCCAGCAGTTCCTCCGGCTATATCAACTGAGAATTCAATTTCTTGTCCAGCGATATGAGCTACTTCGTGTGTTTCAAAGAAATCGCCGTATCCACCCGTAGAGAATCCAGTTCCCATATTTGAGATGTTCTGAGCTGCTCCAGTAGTAGAGAAGTTGTTGATATAACGACTTGAATTAGTTCCTTCAGGTATACAATAGCACTCTTCAGAAGGATTTAATTCAATACTATGAACATCAGTGTAATTAGTTTCACCACTTGCCGTACAAGTTACTGCAAATCGGAAATCGGTAGCTTCTTCAATTCCTGCCAATACATTATACGTTGATGAAGTTGCACCTGCTATATCAGACCAATCGTTTTCACCCGCTGGAGAAGATTGCCATTGTCTTGTCAATCCACTTACACCAGTTGTCATACCTTCTGCAGTTAGCGTAAAGGCTACTTCAGGGCAAATGATTTCTACACCGCTGATTGTTCCAGCATCAGGTGTACCTGTACACTCCTCCAAATCTAATTCTTCACCATAAATTTGGAATGGAAGTCCTTGTGGAGTTGAAATTCCACCATCTATAGCTGGAGCATAAGATTCAGTGGCTCCTGTGTATTGTTTAGCATTTCCAGTAGTTGAAACACCCGTGATTGTAACCGGAGGTGCCCATGGACCAGAGGTACCTGTACCGTCAAAACTAACTTCAAGCCAATAAGTTCCAGCTTCTAATTCAAGACCATCAAGATCAGCTGTTACTTTTTGAATAACTCTGGTAGTGTTACCTGGTAAACTTTCAAGTTGTCTATAGCCGTTGAGAAAATCAACGTTCAATAAAACATTGGTGGTTAAATCACCCCAAATAACATCTCCTCCTGCACCAGGCTCTCCATCATAGATTTGTACATAAACACCGGTGATAGATGTAGAAGTAGCACCTGTTTGATAAACGTAAAAATCAACTGATGAAAGACCAGCGTCAGAATCTAATGTAAAATCATCAGCCATATAATTGTTGGCTGAAATTTGAGCACCAAACCCATAAGTATCCATTCCCAAGCTTGAATCTTGAAGCATACTTAACATAGGCGTATCTGTAATGTTGAACACTGAGCCGTTGTCAAAAAGCAATGACTGGGTCTCATCCGGGACATAATTTGAATTTAATTCCACCGGGAAGAGATTGTAATCAATCGCTGATGGTGGATTAAATGCGTTTGAATTGGATGTAGTTTCTGCATTCAATGCCTGTGCATTTGCATTAAAAGAAAATGCAAAGAAAAGAATAGCTACACTCAATACAGACTTAATCGAAAATAAATTTTTCTGCATATTGTTAAACTTTAATGTGTTAATAATTGCTAAATATAATAATTTTTTTAATATCCATGATATTTAGAGCCTTTTTAGAACGTTAAATTCTTCTTTAAACTGGATGAAAATTATCCATTATAAAAAATAAAAACGCCCTCCGTAAGGAAGGCGTTTCTAAATTTATGGTTAAATAGTTTTACTTTTTAACAATCTTAAATGTTTCAACTTGTCCATCTTCTAAAGTAACTCTGAATACATAAGTACCAGCAGACAATTTCGATACATCGATTTGCGCTTGGTTAACCATAGCTTCATTCATTACCTTTTGACCGGTTAAGTTGTACACTTCAACTGATTGAACAGCTTTTTGTGAAGTAATGTTCAACACATCTCTTACAGGGTTTGGATAATAAGCAAAGTCAAATGAACTTAAATCTGATACTCCTAAATCATGACAAACCAAGCTATAAACCAGATCGTCTGGACCTCCATCAGTCCAATCAGATACGTTGTCGTTTAAGAATGCTAATCCAGATCCTAAAGTATTTATTCCTGTTGCTTCCCAAGCTATTCCAGTAGATTCAACTTCAATCCAATAGGTTGAATTTGCATCCAAGGTTACTGGAGTTTCAAATTGAACAACATAGTTGTAAACATCATATCCAAATGCATTTCCTATATACTCATTTGAGTGAACGTTTCCAAAGCCATTATTGTTGAATACAGCACCAGGTAAACCTCCATCATCTTCGTAAATAGTGAAATAGAATTCTAAATCTGTATTTCCATCAGTAAATATGTTCAAATCCATTCCAAAAACTGTAAAGCCTTCGTCGCCTACGATAACATCTACAGCTAAACGCTGATTTGTATCTCCACCTAAGAATATTCCGTTTTCTAAGTTGTTGGAAGCTACGAAGTTGTCTTCACAAGTTAAATTTGGTGGTGGTGGAGGTAAATCATCACACGTCATATCTGAGAATGTTTGAGTTGTACCTCCAGGAGCAACACCTGATAGAATCACTCCATTTTCATTTTGAATCGAGTAAGAAGGAGTGTTGTCGTTGAATAAACCAACAGTGCTAATATAGAATTCAACTGGTCCTTCGGCTACTACAGTTCTGGAATCGTTATATCCAAGACCATATCCACCTCCAGCTAATAAGATGTTTCCAGTCGTTTGATCTCTAAATTCCCACTCTACTTCATCACCAAAATTATTATCTGAAACAGTTACTGTCCATAAGCAACCATCAACTGGTTCAGCTTCACCTGTACAAGTTCCACTAATGATAAATGCACAGTCTTCACCTAAAGTTGATTGCGTCCAAGTAGTACCACCATCGTTTGAATAATAAGGTAAGTTACCGTGGAATGTATCTGAAGTTGCCCAGTAACCACTCGTTCCTTCAGAGCCTGTAGAAACTTGTAATCCTACCCAATAAGTTCCAGCTTCAAGTTCAACAGCAGTTGGGAAGTCGAAAACAGATTCATATATATTGAATCCAAAAGCCGATCCTACTAATGTTTTAGAAGTTGGTGCAACGTTAGAGAACGATTCGATAACAGCTCCTGGTTGGCCTCCGTTATTTTCGTAAATCGCTAAAGTAGTTGCATCGGTATAGTCAGCAAAGATATCAACCGTTAAGCTTTCTACAGACATAGTTACTCCATTAGCAACAACAAAGTCGTTGGCATAAAGCAATAATTGTAAGTTTCCTAAAGCATTTTCATGGCTACCTTCATATTCCACAGTACAGTCGTAATCATCTCCTGGCTCAGTACTTCCATCATCATCTTCACATAGCCCAGATACGGTCATGATAGCATTGTAGCCACTTGCATCAGCTGTCCAAGTATCACCTCCATCTTGACTTCTTCTTAATATGAGTTCATGAGAAGCTTCATCAGTAACAGCAAGCCAAACAACCTCATTACTCGGTGTGCTCATTTTACTATTTATCCAATATCTTCCTTCTTGGAATTCAATAGGTGTGTCAAGGTTAAATACCAAATGATAAATTGGATCACCAAACGCTTCACCCACTTGGTCTGAGCTGTCAGGAACAGTGTTGATAGTTTCTATGATAGCACCAGGGAATCCGTTGTCGTCTTCGTGTATGTAGATAATAACTTCATCAGGAACTTCTTGTTGATTGGTATCTAAAGTAATTTGATTCAAAGTGAATAAAACACCTTCATCAACTATAAAGTCGTCAGCATTCATAAAGTCGTTACCAATAGTAATATTCACAGCATTTGGAACATCCGCGAACGAAGGAATTCCTTGCGAACAATCTTCTGGTTCTGGATCAGGTTCAGTTGTTCCATCAGCCTCCATGATTTCTATTTCCCAGCCCAACTTATTGACTACAGTTGATGCATGAAAATAGAAAAAGAAATTACCGCTTGCAGCATCGAGTATAGTACCAGCTGGTAGAGAATAATCTCCATCATTAGGATCACCCTGTCCATTTCCAAACAATAAAGTACCTGAAGTATCGGTACCATCATAAATTCTTAAATAATCGAAAGTAGCGAATATATCCATATCAATGATTTTGATTTGGGATACACCTTCTAAAGTCGTTTGTGTAGCACAGCCACAATTGGGGTAATTGCCTGGCGTTTCCTCATCTGGGCCACCTCCAGGTCCTCCTGGATCAAAGAAGAAATCTCCAACTGCTGGTGCAAAGGTTTCAGTAGCTCCTGCTGTTGGAATCCAATCAGCCATAGTGCTGTCTGTGCCGAAAGTGGGGGCACTGAAAGTAGTCTGAAAGGGGTTCGAAATACTCAAATCCACCAATGATTGCTGATGGGCTTGAATCTCAAGCATTTCATCTGCTGTGTAATTTTGAGCATTGAGCCCAAAGGAAAGCAGTAAGAATGCTCCTAAATAAGAGTAAACTTTTCTCATGTGTTAAAAAATTAGTTAATATTAGACAGCAATTTATACAATAAACATCAATTATAAAAATAATTTAGCAAAAAAAAGCCCCGGTTACCCGAGGCTTTCTGTTTATAGTCAAAAGGTTTATTTAATTCCCTTTTTTAATGATCTTAAAGGTTTCAACTTGTCCATCTTCTAAAGTAACTCTGAATACATAAGTTCCAGTTGTCAATTTCGATACATCGATTTGACCTTGGTTAACCATAGATTCACTCATTACTCTTTGACCGGTTAAGTTGTACACTTCAACTGATTGAACAGCTTTTTGTGAATTGATGTTCAACACATCTCTTACAGGGTTTGGATAATAAGCAAAGTCAAATGAGCTTAAATCCGAAACGCCCAATTGCTCACAAACTAAGCTGTAAACCATCTCATTAGTTGCCAATGACCAAGCACCTCCAGTACCATCGTGTTTGAAGGCAGCTGTAGCTCCCAATACTCCTTCAGAAGTTGATTCCCAAGCCACTCCGGTAGATTCAACTTCGATCCAGTAAGAAGTATTAGCTTCTAAGTCAATTGAGGAATCAAACTTCACTACAAAGTTGTAAACATCATATCCAAAAGCGTCTCCTAAATATTCGTTGCTAATAACTTGACCATATCCATTGTCATTGAATACAGCACCTGGTAAACCTCCGTCATCTTCGTAAACAGTGAAATAGAAATCTAATTCTGTATTTCCATCAGTGAAAATATTTAAATCCATTCCGTAAACCGTAAATCCTTCGTCACCTACATGAACGTCAATTGCTAAGTGTTGGTTATTAGTACCACCGAAGAATGAACCATTTTCTAAGTTATTAGATGCTACGAAGTTGTCTTCACAAGTCAATTCGAAAGGTTCTGTAGGACAGTTTACTTGAATACTAACAGTTGAAGGAGTTGAGCTTGAGAACAAATCAGCAATGATATAAATCGTTTGTCCTTCTGTTAAGAAAAGCGTTTGATTCACTTCTCCAGTCCAATAACCTCCAATCAAGTTATTTGCAGTATTGCTACAAGCATCCATTACCATGAAGTCCGCATCAGCCGCTCCTTGGTCTAAGATGAATTCATAATCACCCGTCATATCAGCAGTGAATTCAAATACTTGTTCTGAACCATTGTAAGCCCAAGTCACACCTGTATAGTTTGCCCATTGTCCAGCATTAGGAACAAGGTCAGCAGTGTATTCTACACCACATTCCATGATAACCTTTTCATCACATGGATCTTCAGGCTCTGGTTCAGTTGTTCCGTCATTGCTTACTTGAACTGTGTAATCTTCTGTTTCTCCATAGGCTTGAGTTTCATCACAAGACATATCCCAAGTAGATGAATCTGAACCAACGGCAGCTACACGAACTCTCATTCGGTAATTTCCTTCCTCAACATCGGCTGGAATTGCTATGTCACCTGTCAATACTTCATCACTTCCTGTACCGATAAAATAGAATTCATTCTCATCAAAAGTTCCACTGTTGTCAAAATCAATCCAAACTGAAACTGATTCATAAAGCCATCCATCACCTACAGTAACTGAAATTGGATAAGTACTTCCAGCATCAACACTCGCTACCATATCGGTATAATCTCCATAGCCATCTGGACTACAAGTAGTATCGTTACTGATTTCTTGGAAAGTTACATTGGTAATCATATCTCCATCTGTACAATCTAATTCAGGCTCACAGTACTCTGTTGGTTCAGGGTCAGTTCCACCATCATTTTCAGTAACTATGAATTTATAATCTTCAAATTCACCAGAATTAAATCCAGTCGCACATGGATCAACGTTTCCTGTATTGCTTGACCAGTGGCTAACGATTCTCATTCTTGTTTCACCTTCCAAAGCATCAGCAGGAACGGTAAAGCTTCCCGACTGAGTGTTTTCAAAACTATCTGATTGCCATGCTACTTCTTCAGTAGTGTCAAACTCACCATCTTGGTTCCAGTCCACCCAAATTCTAAATCCAGCTGTACCTCCTACGATATCAACTTCAAATTCAACATCTTCACCAGCAGCTTGCTCAACAGTGTGAGTATCGGTAAAGTTCGCATATCCTCCTGTAGAGAAGCCAGTTCCCATATTGGAAATGTTTTGAGTAGCTCCAGTAGTTGAGAAATTATTGATATATCGACCTGGGTTTATCCCTTCTGGTATACAATAAAGTGCAATGGTAAAACTTGCTGTGGTTGATTCGCTTGTTTCTCCTGAATGGGTACAAGTTACCAACAATCTCCATTCGATGGTATCTTCTGGCTCACCAGTTGCTACGGCTGTGAAGTTTTCATAATTACTCATAACATCACCTTCATCAACCCAACCCGCTCCATTAGTGTTTGATTGCCACTGATAAGTCATTCCGCTTCCGATACTAAAATCAGTAGCAGATACTGTGTAAGTAGAGCCAGCAACTCCTTCTATAGGATTCACTGTTACCTCACCTCCAGTAGGAGTTCCTGTACAATCATCTAAAGCTTCAACTCTTAAAGTTACATCAATAGAACTTCCGTAGCTTTTATTGTTACATGCAAAATTATCTCCGTCTGATACATGGTTGCCCCAAGAGCCTCTTACTCTAAAGATATAATCTCCAGGCTCAATGTCTCCAGGAATAGTAACAACAAATGATTGAGGAGAGGTTCCGTTGCTCAATGCAATGCGCTCACTTGGGTTATCCACACCAAATGTACCATTTTCGTTCCAATCGATCCAAGCTCCTATTGTTTGACCTCCTCCCGTATAAGCAGTATTTAAATCAAATACTTGACCTGGGTAGGTTTTAATTATTAATGAGGTTTGATCAGAGTGAACTCCTCCTACACTATTCGTGTAAGAAATATCTTCTACAGCTCCCTCAGTAGAAACTGCGTTCAAATAATCTCCTGAAGAAGTCCCATAAGTAGGTGTACAATATTCTAATACAGTAGTGAAAGTGGCTGTAGTAGATTCTGTAGTTTCTCCTGAATCAATACAAGTCACCAACAATTTCCACTCTACTTCTGTACCAACTTCTAATGGGGAAGTTGCTGTGAAGTCACCATAGATTTCTGTAGCCTCACCTTCGTTTACCCATCCGGCTCCGTCGGTGTTCGACTGCCATTGGAAAGAAAGTCCAGCTGCAATTGTGTAACCATCAGCCGAAACCGTGTACTCGGCGCCTGGATTTGCCTCTGTAGGAGTAACTGCAGCCGTTCCTGCATCAGGAGTACCGCTACAATCGTCCATCGGAAGTACTTCGAAGGCATAATCCTCAAACTCTCCATTGGTAAACCCAGTGGCACAAGGAGAAGTATCTCCTGTTGAACTTAAATAGTGACTTACTATTCTCATACGAGTTTCACCCAACAAGGCATCCGTTGGCACATCAAATGAACCGTTGTGAGATGCAGAGTAACCATTGGAACTGTAAGCAACTTCTTCAGTTGCATCAAACTCACCGTCTTGGTTCCAGTCCACCCAAATTCTAAATCCAGCTGTACCTCCTATAATAGTAGCACTAAAGTCCACGGATTCTCCTTGAACCTGACTGATTAAATGAGTATCGGTAAAGTTTCCATATCCTCCTGCTGAGAAACCACTTTCTAAGTTGGAAACATTATTAACTCCTCCTGTTGTTGAGAAGTTGTTGATATGACGACTCGCATTTGTAGCTTCTGGGATACAATACAGTGAAATTGTAAAGTTTGCTATTTCTGAATAAGAAGTTTCTCCACTATCAATACAAGTTACAGCCAAACGCCAGTCGATTTCATCACCCACTGCACCAACAGCTGTTGCTGTATAATCAGAGTATAGTTCTAATGCGTCCCCTTCGTTTACCCAGCCAGCTCCGTTTGTGTTAGATTGCCATTGAAAACTTAATCCAGTAGCAAGGGTGAGATCTGAAGCTGAAACAGTATAATCATTACCGATTTGTCCAATAGAAGGGTTTGTAGTTGCAACTCCGGCATCAGGAGCTCCATCACAATCTGGTATAGGATTTACATTTATTGTATAGTCTTCAATTTGTCCATAAGAATATGAACTGCAAGGATTCGTAGGAGATGTACTATAGTTTTTGATAACTCTCATTCGAGTAGTTCCTAAAGTAGCATCTACTGGTACAATAATATCTGAAGTTGCCTGTTGACCATCTGTTCCAGTTGAACCATAAATTGATCCAACTTCAGTCATTTCACTGGATTCGAAAGTTCCATCTTGATTCCAATCAATCCAAACAGTGAAACGGTTGGTGAAGCTACCACCAGTATAACCTTCCAATGCAATTGGATAAGTTTCTCCTTGGGTAACTTCTCCTTCTATAGCTGTAAAGTCTTCGTATGCATCAGTTGATGTAGCTGAAGATGGATTGTCAATGCCAGCAAACACTACTCGAGTCATTGGCTCTACGGTGCTACTTATTGTAGGTATACAATAATCTAAATCTTCTGCTGTGTATTCAACAGTTACAGGACTCATTAAATTAAAATTTCCATAAAAAACTCCATCGTTTAAACTAAGTTTTTGGAGTATAGTTCTCTCTGCTTCTAATTGCAGATTTTTTGTTTTACTATCGCTGGCCAATAAATTCGGGCCGAGCAATAGACTTAGGGTTATCAAAAAACTTGATAACCCTAAAAAGGGTAATCTTTTCCTCATGTGTTTTTTATTAAGTTAAACTCGCAAGTTAATACTTATTTCTAAATAGATAAAAAAATATAAGGCAATTGAGCCTTAAGATAGTAGGGTGTAGTCGAAAATAAGATTTTTTAGGAATTGTATAGATACAGCAATTCCTGTACACCAAATTAATTGTGATGTACAGGAATATATTTTATACTAATTTAGATAAGTTTATTTACCAGCCTTTGTAATCTTTCTCGTTTTCGTCACCGAATTCACGTAGTTTAAATAACCACCAGATTAGCATACCAGCTCCAATTGCAAATAAAAGCCAATCCATGTATAGGCTAATAGGGTATAAAATATTTTCAAAAGACCACTTGAAAATATTCGCTAAACCGAAGAACATATCTGTAATTAATCCCATATCTTTGTTTCCTTTAAAAGTACAAAGTTATAAAAATGTTGGTAAACTTGCTTTCAAGAAATTCAAATTTTGTACAAATTGTTTTTTGTGCTCTATTTTTAGCTTTATTTTCATTTGGTTTATTTCAGCAAGTTGTTGATTGGGAGTTGGTTGTGGGTGTGCTGTTCTTTTTGCTTTCAATTTTGTTTTCTGTCCTATTTTTTAACAATTCTAATTTAATTAAGGTCCCAAGCTTTGCAGTTTTGTTCTTTTTGTCATGGGTATTTGTGTTTTCTGATATCTATTTGGATTACAAAATCTCCATTTCGCTTCTTTCAAGTACATTGATTTTTTGGAGACTTCTGTTGGCTGAAAGAAGGCCTGAAAATAAAAAGTTTCTTTTCGATATTGGATTGTTGATCAGTTTATCCGGTTTTTTCTATCCACCGAGTTTTCTGATGTTTTTCTTTTTATTGTTCACTTTTATCTATAAACAAACAGTGACTTTAAGAGGAGTTATTTTGTTTGTGGTTGGAATTAGTTTACCGTTGATCGTTGGAAGTCAAGTGCTATTTTTGATCGATAGAGTGGATTGGTTGGTTGAATTTAAAAATGATTTTGAGTTAAATTATTGGAAAACTTCAGTCCTTGGATTGATACCGATTGGGATTTTGATTCTAATCGCTTGGATGGATCATTTTGCAAGTGTTACTTCACAAGATGTCAACAAGAGACATTATTACTTTTTAGCTTTCTTGTATTTTATAAATTGGATAGTGATTCTTTCGCTTTATGGTGGAGAGAATTTAAACTTGATGGTATTTCTCGGATTCCCAATAGCAATATTTCTCACAAGAGTTGTACAATATCAGAAAAATCAAAAAGTTAAAGAATTGTTTTTATGGCTGTATTTGGCGTTTATAACTGCCTTCTATTTTAGAAGTGAAATCTCAGAGTTTTATCAAGACTTACTCGGTAATGTGTCTTTTTAGGCTGAGTTGCTCTCCATCGAATTCCGCATAAGTGAAATGTTCAACCCAATCGCCTAAATTGATATAAGTAGAATTTTCACTCACTTGAACTTCCATGGGTAGGTGTCTATGTCCAAAAACGAAATAATCGAAATGTGATTCTTCCAATTTTTTTTTAGCATAAATAGCTAACCATTCATTCTCTTCTCCTAAAAACTTCACGTCTTCATCTCCTGAAATCAATTTGTTTTTTCTTGAAGTGTTGATTCCTAACCAAACCGCAAAATCTGGGTGTAGTAATGAGAATAAAAATTGAGCAAATTTATTGGTGAATAATTTTTTCATTCGTTTGTAACCTTTGTCTCCAGGTCCTAAACCATCGCCATGGGCAATGAAAAATCTTTTGTTGTTGATTTTGAACAATTGTTTTTCTCTGAAAACTTCTATGTTCAATTCTTTTTCGAAATAGTCACGCATCCATAAATCATGATTTCCTGTAAAAAAATAAATAGGAATTCCAGCATCGGTAAATTCAGCTAACTTCCCTAAAGTTCTTACAAAACCACGAGGAACGACTTGTTTGTATTCGTACCAAAAATCGAATAAATCACCCAATAAAAACAGTGCTTGACAATTGGGTTTAATTTCATCCAACCATTTAACAAAGCGAAGTTCACGGACTCTACTTTCGGCTTCATTTGGGGCACCTAAGTGTTGGTCTGAAGCGAAATATATTTTTTTCGATTGAGCTAATTCAATTGTTATTTGTTGTCCTCCGCTAACCATTCAGCATAAGATGTTTCAGTTTCATGTAAACGCAAAGAGACCAACTCAATAGAACTGTCAAGGTGAGGTTGTATCAATTCTACCATATGAAGCAACATGTTTTCGCAAGAAGGTTGATAGTCAGTGAAAATTACTTCGTGTCCTTCCGATTTTAATCGCTCGCCTAACTGCTTGTGTGGTGTGTTTTGATTCAACATTATCGTATGATCAAATCGGTTAACTATGACTTTATTTACAATTTTTTTGATGTCCCCAAAATCAATCACCATCCCGAATTTGACATTCGAAGGATCTTCAATAGGTTTACCCTTTACCGTCACAAAAAGCTTGTAAGAATGTCCATGAATGTTTTTGCATTTGCCATCATAGCCATATAAAGCATGAGCAGTTTCGAAATTAAATGATTTTGTAACTCTAACTATATTCATTATCTTAAACCTCTATTAAGCAGATGCAAAGGTATGGAAATTCAAGCAATCGGGCGAGGTCTATTCGACTTATTTTTCCCAAGGCGTTGTCTGAACTGCAATGAGGTCATTGCCGTAAAAAATCCACTGTGTGTTACTTGTGCATCGAATTTGCCTTTTACTTATTGGAATTTAAACCAAGAGAACTTTGGTTTTGAAAAACTGAAATCGCTTGGCGAACCCGAAGCTGTATATAGTTTGCTGTACTTTAGGAAAGGCAATGTTACACAAAAACTATTGCATCATTTGAAGTACAATCACCAATTGCACATAGGTGAACTCTTGGCTGAAAAAGTTTCTCAATTCATTGATTTATCGAATTATGATGGAATAATTCCAGTTCCTATACACCCTAAAAGATTGAGAAAAAGAGGTTATAACCAAGTCATGTCTTTTTCGAGTCGTTTGGCTGAAATAAATAAAATTCCTTTGTTGAGCGATATTTTAATTCGTGTAGAAAATAATCCATCTCAAATCTATAAAAGTCGGAATGAAAGACTAGAGTCTATAAAATCAGCATTTTCTGTTCGTTCAGAAAATTTAAAAGGTCATTTTATTTTGGTGGATGATGTGATAACTACGGGTGCGACTTTGGCGAGTTGTATCAATTTGATTAAAAATCATTCGGATGCTGAGATAAGTGTAGTCACTATGGCTTGTACAATGTGAAATAAAAAAGCCTACTTAAAGCAGGCTTTCTTTGAGGTTCCGAGCGGATTCGAACCGCTGTAGACGGTTTTGCAGACCGGTGCCTAACCCCTCGGCCACGGAACCTTTTAACTTTGGGAATGCAAATATATAAATGTTTATGTGAAACTAAAATTGTTTTTCCAAAACTATGCTAACTTTTTCTACATTTCCACCGATGGGAGGATTCACTTTCGATAGTTTTATTCTTGCAAAAGTTACCATAGAAAGCTCATTATTAATTCTTAATAAAATCCTTTCGGCTACGGTTTCCAATAATTTAGAGCGAATTAAAACTTCTTCTTTTACAATTTTATTTAGATGAACATAATCCACTGTATCGGACAATTCATCAGTTTTTGCAGATTTTGATAAATCGGCTTCGATTTCTAAATCGACCAAATAATCAGATCCGATGAGAGCTTCCTCATCTAAACATCCATGGTTAGAATAAATTCGAATATTTTCTAAAAT
>DEQC01000005.1:34232-36637 GCA_002359055.1 Flavobacteriales bacterium UBA3376
TGCTAATTCATTGAAACTTTTATTAAAACAAAATTTGTATGTAATTTTGGCTTTGTCGTAAAAAACGATTGACTACTTTTAGTAATTCAAATATGATAAAATGACTTTTCAAGAACAAATCTTACAAGGAATTCCAAGTGAATTGCCTCCAAAAAAAATATATGACGAAAGCGTAAGTCACGCACCTAAACGAAAAGATATTCTAACTGATGAAGAAAAAAAGTTAGCGCTCAAAAATGCCTTGCGCTATTTTGAGCCTAAACATCATGAGCAACTGATTCCTGAATTCAAAGAGGAATTGGAAAAATATGGACGTATCTATATGTATAGGTTCAGGCCTGATTATGAAATGTATGCAAGACCAATAGATGAATATCCAGGAAAATCGCTACAAGCAAAATCCATTCAACTAATGATTCAAAATAACTTGGACAAAGCGGTCGCTCAACATCCTCACGAATTGATAACTTATGGTGGTAATGGTGCGGTTTTTCAAAATTGGGCTCAATATCTTTTGACCATGAAATATTTGGCTGAAATGACCGATGAGCAAACTTTGGTTATGTATTCAGGCCATCCGATGGGGCTTTTTCCTTCGCATAAAAACGCACCAAGAGTGGTGGTGACCAACGGAATGATGATTCCTAATTATTCTTCGCAAGATGATTGGGAAAAGTTCAACGCTTTGGGAGTAACTCAATATGGTCAAATGACAGCCGGAAGTTATATGTACATCGGTCCTCAAGGAATTGTTCATGGAACTACAATTACTGTATTAAATGGGTGTAGAAAAATTGAAAATAGTCCACAAAGTAAAAATAAAGGGACCAAAGGAAAATTGTTCGTTACAGCCGGTTTAGGTGGTATGAGTGGAGCTCAACCTAAAGCGGGTAACATTGCAGGAGTTATTTCTGTTACAGCCGAAGTCAATCCGGAAGCTACTTGGAAAAGATACGAACAAGGTTGGGTCGATGAAGTGATTTCAGATTTGGATGAATTGGTTGAAAGAGTGAAATTGGCCAAAGAAAAAGAAGAAGTAGTTTCTATTGCTTATGATGGCAATGTTGTAGATGTATGGGAGAAATTCGATGAAGAAAATATTTATATCGATTTAGGTTCAGATCAAACGTCTCTTCACAATCCATGGGCGGGCGGATATTATCCAGTGGGATTGAGTTTAGAAGAATCCAATGAGCTCATGGCTGTCAATCCTGAATTGTTCAAAGAGAAAGTTAGAGAAAGTCTAAGAAGACATGCAACAGCTATCAATAAACACGCAGCAAAAGGCACTTATTTTTTTGACTATGGAAATGCATTTTTACTGGAAGCTTCTCGTGCAGGAGCAGATGTGATGGCCGAAAATGGAATCGATTTCAAATACCCAAGCTATGTTCAAGACATTATGGGACCTATGTGTTTCGATTTTGGATTTGGTCCTTTCCGATGGGTATGTACAAGTGGTAAACCTGAAGATTTACAAAAGACGGATGAGATTGCTTGTCAAGTATTGGAAGAAATGATGAAAGATTCTCCCAAAGAAATTCAACAGCAAATGCAAGACAATATTACTTGGATCAAAGGAGCACAAGAAAATAAATTGGTCGTAGGTTCTCAAGCAAGAATTCTATATGCGGATGCTGAAGGACGCATGAAAATCGCTGAGGCTTTCAACCAAGCAATTGCAAAAGGTGAAATTGGTCCTGTAGTATTGGGAAGGGATCATCATGACGTATCTGGAACGGACTCTCCATTTAGAGAGACTTCAAATATATATGATGGTTCAAGTTTTACTGCAGATATGGCAGTGCATAACGTAATAGGCGATAGCTTCCGTGGTGCTACTTGGGTGTCGATTCACAATGGAGGTGGAGTAGGTTGGGGAGAAGTTATCAACGGTGGATTTGGGATGTTGCTCGATGGAAGTGAGGAAGCGAACAAAAGATTGAAGTCTATGTTGCATTGGGATGTAAACAATGGAATCGCTCGTAGAAGCTGGGCGAGAAATGAAGGTGCGATCTTTGCCATTAAACGTGCGATGGAAAATGAACCCTTACTAAAAGTTACTTTACCTAATATGGTTGACGAAAAATTATTGTAAAAAATATCAAATCATACCCCATGAAAGTTGAAACCTTAAAAAAGTTTCAACTTTTTTTATTTTCAGAAACCATAGATTATCAAAGGGTTATGAAGCGATATTTTTGAGTGATAAAAATATATTGATAGTTTTTTTAAAAATGTTTGTTTGGATTGAAAAATCATGTATATTTGCAATCCAAATTTGAACGATCCGGTAGTTCAGTTGGTTAGAATACCTGCCTGTCACGCAGGGGGTCGCGGGTTCGAGTCCCGTCCGTTCCGCCAAATTCACTCATGAAAATGAGTTCAGAGAACCGCAAAATTTT
>DEQC01000019.1:0-8425 GCA_002359055.1 Flavobacteriales bacterium UBA3376
AAAAAATAGATTTATTAAAAAAAAAATAACCCTTTAACTTAAACATTAAAGGGTTATCATATTCAATAAACCTTTTGTTTATACAAACTCTTCGTAGGCAGCTTTTAAATTTTCAGCGATTGCTTCTGCTGAATAGCCTTCGATGTGATGACGTTCTAACATATGAACCAATTCTCCATCTTTGAACAAAGCTACTGCAGGAGAACTCGGTGGAAATGGTTGTAAATATTCTCTAACTCTTGTTACTGCATCTATATCAAATCCTGCAAAAACAGTCGTTAGATTGTCAGGTTTTTTATCACCCGTCAGAGATTGAAGAACCCCAGGACGAGCTGCGCCTGCTGCACAACCACAAACACTATTGATCATCACAAGTGTTGTGCCTTCTTTTTTTAATGCTTCATCAACTTTTTCTATAGAGGTTAAATCTTCAAACCCATTTGAAGTCAATTGTTCCTTCATGGGCATTACAATTTCTGCTGGATACATAATTTATATATTTAATAAAATTTATTCTATACAAAAATACGGCTTTCTTTCTGATTGGAAAGAATGATTTATCTTTGGCTGTTCGGATTAACAGCATTTTATGAATTTAACGCTCGGAAAAGATAAGCGCTTGAAAAGCAAAAAAAAGATTCAAAGACTATTTGAGTCTGGGCAAAGAATAAAAAAATATCCTATCAGTGCGATTTATTTTATCGATCCTTCTTCAAATCAATTTGAACTTGCTGTTAGTGTGCCCAAAAAACTGCACAAAAAAGCAGTGCATAGAAACTTGCTCAAAAGACGAATGAGAGAAGCTTTCAGATTGCATCAAAACAATTTGAAAATCAATGGAAAGTTAGAAGTAATGCTGATTTATACTTCCAATGAAATTTGTGATTTTAAGAAAATTGAAAAGTCTGTTCTCTATATAATCAGTTCTCTGAATTCTCTTTCAAACGAAGATATTTAAATAAAATCAAACACAAAATCAATCCGCAAATTCCTGCACCAATTCCAACGATGTAAGGTAAATTTACTTCGTGAAATAATCCTAAACTGTATTTGAACGACACAAAGTTAAATACAAATGAACCTAAAATGATAAATAAAGAGATATAAAGAAAGTTTTTCATTTTTTAAAAATTTTGTACAAATAATGCACCTATGTTTGAGACAAATAATTTCACGGCAATCGACAATAAAATCACACCAAATACCTTTTGTAAAACTGACATCAGTCCCGGACCTAAAATCCTTTCCAGAGCACCTGCATTTTTAAGAACAACATAAACGATTATCATATTCAAAATGATGGCTATGATGATGTTGATGTCGTGGAATTCAGCTCTCAGAGTCAAAACCGTTGTTAATGAACCTGCTCCTGCGACGAGTGGAAATGCAATTGGAACTATGGAAGCGGATTCTGGATTCGATGTTTTGTTGATCTCAATGCCTAAAATCATTTCGACAGCAATGATAAAAATTACAAATGCTCCTGCAACAGCAAAGGACTCTACATCTATTCCAACCAAACTTAGAATCTTTGTTCCGAAAAACAAAAATGATATCATGATGATAGTTGCTACTATGGTTGCTTTTTCTGACTGAATGTGCCCAACTTTATTTCTAATGTTGACAAAAATCGGGATGCTTCCTAAAATATCGATCACAGCAAACAATACCGCAAAACATGTACTGATTTCTTTGATCGAAATGCTCGAAATTAAATTTGTCATGATTAAATTTTATGCAAAGTTAGAAGGCTTTCATTAAAATATATCATAAACCAAAAAAATTACTTAGAAAATGATTTCCATAAACTTTCAACTTCTTTGTAAATCTTTTTCAAATCCAATTGTTCTGATGCAATTGCGTATTTTGATTGTTTGCAATTGATCAACAGCTTTTTCCACTTTTGAGCCAAATCTCCATATTGATGACTTAGTATTTCGGTCACTTTTTCTTCAGTGAAATCCGACAATTGTGTGTTGCTATAATACATTCCGATTTGGGTTAAAATATTTTCTTCTATGTTCAAGAAATTATTTTTGTCATTGCTTTTTGCCAATGATTTTAATTGACTCAATTCGCTTGCTATTTTCCTTTTGAAATTTTTATCGATTTGTTTTTGTGTCAAATCACTTTTCTTTTTATTGGATTTATTAAACAATAGAAATAGAATTACAGTTAAAACAATTCCTCCGAAAATAAACCAAATCCAATTGAAATTACTTTTGGTAACTGTTTCAGACATTTGATTTCTTAATTTCTCAATGTTCGGAGTGAAAATCGATGAACCATCGACTTTGGTTGTATCTGAAGTTGAATTTTGTTGATCATCTAAAGGTTGTTCGATTTGAGTTGAATCGACTTTCGCCGGTGGTTCTGGTCCATCGACTTTCAGATGTATAGGCTCTGAAGTGAGGGTGACATAATCTGAAAGATTCGGATCGAAATATCTGAATGTTATTGGATCAATTTTATAATTCCCACCATATTGTGGAACTAAAATCATGCTTTTAACGACTTTACCTCTAAGTCCTGAAGGCCTTGCTTCAAAGTTTTCCCTTCTTCTTGTTGCATAACTTTCTATATGTTCTGGTAAATTTATGTTCGGCATTTTTAGCGTATTTAAATTTCCAGAGCCAACGATTTCTATTTCAAGATTGATGGATTCTTCACTTTTTAATTGAGTTTTGGAAATATGTGTATTCATAACATATTCCCCAATTGCTCCACTGAAATTTTGGGTTCTTCCTTCAGGAAGATCTCTTACATTGAGAAGTATAGGCTCAGAGCTCAGCGTAACGGTTTCGGCTCCATAATAGCCTGACAATAAAACGTCTATGGAAAAAGGATTAATTTTCAGTTCACCAGATTTTTGTGGAAAAACGACATATCGAGCAATTTCTTTTGAGATAAAAGTTCGACCATCGATCAATTCTTGTTTTTCGTGATTGGCAACTTTTTCGCTGACATAATTGGTGATTAAATCCGAGAAATCAGGTTCTTGATAATTTCTCAATCGCTGAATGATCGAATAATCTCTTGCGTAAGCTTTAACAACTATGACAGTTTCTTGGTTCAAATAAGGATTTTTATTTGAAACTTCGGTCAATAAAAATGCACCTTGAATGCGTTGTCCACCTTCGATTGTAGGTTTTAGACCTTTGCTGACTTTAATTTTGATTGGTTGAGTTTTATAAATTTTCCCGTTGATAGAAACTTTGGCTTCACCAATGGTGTATTCGCCTTCTCTATCCGCGACTAAAACTACTTCAATTCCAAATAATTTGGTGATTTCACCATTGACATATTGAACTTTATTGACCTGTGAAGTACCGATATGATTGAGTCCATCGAAGTCTGGCAATTCCATCGGTTTGTCGGACTGAATACTTTCTTGACTGACAAGGATGAATTGGACAAACAGACGTTCGTTGACAGAAATTTCTGTTTTTTGAGCAGTAGCTTTAAAATTAATGTCTTGCCCAAACAATACGGTAGAGAGCAAGAAAAACAATAAATATGTTACTGAATTTTTCAATATTACCAATCTTTTTCTGTTCTAACCTTATTTTTCTGGGTTTTACTACTTATAATTCTTTCGAAACTTCTTTGTTCTTGTTGTTTGAGTGCGTTGAGCAAAGCTTCTTGACGTTTTTCATTCAAACTTTCTCCTGGATTTGAACCTTCACCTTTTGAACCTTTGGTAATTTGTTGTTCTTCGGGTCGATTTCCAAATCCATCATGCATTCCGTTCTGTCCTCCGCTTTGATTTCCTTGTTGCGTATCACTTTCTTCACTTTCATCACCTTCACCGCTTTCGCCCGATGGTGATTGTTCATTTCCTTCAGAAGGTTCATCTTGTTGGGAATCGCCTTCGTTGGATTCTGAATTGTCAGAAGTTTCATTTTCTTCTTTTTCTTGTTGTTCCAAACGTTTTTTCGCCAAAGCATAATTGTATCTGGTATCATCATCGGTTGGATTTAATTTTAAAGATTCTTTAAAATAATTGGCAGCTTTTTCAAATTCATTTTGATCGAAATAGCTTTTTCCGATGTTATGATAAGCTTTTGCTTTGTCGAGTTCGGTGGATTGAACACTTTGAATCACTCTATCATAATGTGCACGTGCTTCATCGAATTTATCTTGATGATAAAGCGCATTGCCTAAATTATAATTTCCTTTGATCGAATTTGAGTTTTTTGATAAAGCAATTTTATATTGAGCCTCCGCCTTTAAATATTGTCCTTCATTGTATTCTTGATTGCCATTAATGATATGACTTTTTTCATCGAATTTCTGAGCAGAAATAATGACAAAAGGTATCAGTAAAAAAGTTAGTAATAGTATAAGTTTTTTCATAGGCAACTAATCAAGACAAAAATATCACTTTTTGTTGTTAAAAAGTTTGTGCTCAGATGTTAAAGTATCTATAAAAATAAAGAGGATTGCAATGGCTAAAAACCATTGAAATACGTGCTTTTTACTTTGACGAAAATCTTCATCACTTATGCTTTTTTGTAGGTTGTTTAGATGTGAATGAAGTTGGTCTATGGTTTTTTGATTTTGGTCGGCATAGATATAAAATCCACCGACTGATTCGGCCAAAGCTTGTAAACTGGATTCGTTCAGTTTTGAAATGACAACATTGCCTTGACTGTCGGTTTTAAATCCGTTGAAAAATTCAGATTGATAGGGAATGGGCGCACCTGTTTGAGTACCTATACCGATGGTGATAATATTGATTTCATTTTCTTTTGCCAATTGAATGGCTTCTTTCAAACTCTTCTCATTGTCCTCACCATCAGAGAGTATAACCAAAAGCTTTGAAGTAGTGGGTGCATCGTCGAAAACTTCGATCGCTCGTTTTATGATGGCAGAAAAATTAGTTCCTTGATGAGTGATTAATTCAGGAGAAGCGATGTTGATATATGCTTGAATTGAATTATAATCATGAGTCAAAGGAGAAATGGAATAAGCATCCAAAGCAAAAACCATCAATCCAATTCGATCTCCTGCCAACCGCTGAGTGGATTCTAAAATCAACTTTTTTGCTTTTTCCAATCGATTCGGTGCAACGTCTTCCGAATACATACTATTGGACAAATCCAAAGCATAAACTATGTCGATTCCTTCTCTTTTGATTTTAACATTTTCTTCACCATATAAAGGATCCATCAATGCGATTACCGAAAAAAGTAAACCTAAACTCAACAATACAACAGAAGTCCAATATTTTTTTCCAGATTTTAATGGAAATAGTTTTTCAATGAGTTCTTTATCAGCAAATTTTTCTCGGGCGGAAATTTTCCAACGATAAATATAGAATGACGCCGCAATGAAAATTGGAACGATTAGAATCCAGATTATATTTTCAAAATTTCCCCAATCCATTAGTTGATTCCTTTAAAAATAGTTTTTCGCAAAATCAATTCAATGACCAATAAAACCAATGCCCAACCTAAATATTTACTAAATAATTCTGTATATCTATAATATTTGATTTCGTTGATATCCGTTTTTTCCAATCGATTGATCTCTTGATAAATTTCATCCAAAGTGTGATTGTCCGTAGCTCTGAAATATCTTCCACCCGTGATGTTAGCAATTTCTTTCATCATCGGTTCGTCCAGCTCGTGTTTTTCTAAGGTATAAATTATTTCACCTGTCAAAATATTTCTTCTCGAAGGAAATGGAGCCAATCCCATCGTACCAATTCCTATGGTGTAAACTTTAATGTCGTGACGTTTTGCGATTTCAGCTGCTTCTTGTGGAGAAACATACAAAAGTCCATTTCGATAATCGATTTCTTCCACTCCATCGGTCAACAAAATGATGATTTTACTTTTGGCTTCGCTGTTTTTTAAATGGTTGATAGTCGTTGCCAATCCAACTCCGATTGCAGTTCCATCCGCCAGAATTCCAGTCTCTAAATTGTGAATTTCTCTGACGACTACTTCATGATCAGTCGTTAATGGAACTCTTAAAACCGCTTCTCCAGAATAATCCACCAAACCTATTCTATCGGTCGGTCGTGCTTTTATGAAATTTTCTGCAACTTCTTTCAAAGCTTCCAATCGATTGGGTTTTAAATCTTTTGCCAACATACTTAAAGAAGTATCAACCGTCATGATGATATCAATTCCTTTTTCAGATTTGACAGAAGTATTGGTTTTTACGATTTGAGGTCTTGCCAAAGCTATGATCATCAGACCTAAAGCGAGCAATCGCAACACAAATAATAGAGGTTTTAGTTTGCCCAATAAATCATCTGATTCTGCAAATGGTTTTAAAGAAGAAATAATAACAGCAGTGTCCTTTCTGCTTTTCTTAATTCTTAAATAAATCAAGAAAGGAAGAATGAGCAAAAATAGTAATACCCATGCATGCTGAAATTCAAAAACTCCCATTATCTTATTTCTCTATATTTTTCATTAGGTTTTAATTCATAATCCATTTCCTCTTCCAAATTCAAGGGTTTGATTTTTTCCACAAATTCACCCACCCATTTTCTGTAAAATTCGTGCTTTTTCTCTTGTGGAAGAATTTTCGCAAATTTCACCAAATCAGAATCATATAAGAATTGTTTTAATTCTTTTAATTCGGTTGAATCCAAATGTTTATTTTCCTTTAAAAATTTAGTCAAATCCTCAGAAAGCATTTCTAATGATGAGAATTTATAAACTCGACCAATGTATCTTCTGAGAATGTAAGAAAGTTTTGAGTAATATTCATTCAACTCACTTTCAGATACATATTTCTTTTTGTCCAAAGCTTTTAAATCATCAGTTGCTTCTTCGTAAGGAGATTTAATTTTCTCCGTTTTTTTCTTGTTTTTATTTCCTCTCAAATACAAGATTGCCACAATCAATAAAGCCAAAAACAACAATGTCGCCATGATAATATAAGGCCAATATTGATTCCAATAATCTTTCAAAGTAAATTGTTCATCCATTATTGGTTTGATAGGAAATCCAATCAAATTTGAAGAGTCAATTTCTACATCATCCACTTGAATTTTAAAGGATGGCGACAATAAAGTATCCTTGTCAATGACGATAGGCAATGAACGAACCAAGAATTCTCCAGCATCATAACTGCTGATTTGCAACCGTTGAACCAAAGTCAGTTTTCCTTTGTTTTTAACTGTATCGATTTCGTTTTTTAGGATTTCGATGTGATAACTGATGGTATCTTTGAGTTCTGGGAAAATTATTTTATCGTATTGTTCAGCATCGACTCTGATTTCCAAATTGATGGGTTCGCCTATGGTAATATGCGTAGTATCTACGCTTGCTTGAATTTGCGCCCAAGAAGTAGAAGCTGACAAACAAAAGAAAATCAAGCAAAATAATTTGCTTTGAAAAAACCATAGTTTCGATATGTTCATTGGTTGAATCATTTCATTTTATGATTTTTGAAATAGTACAACAATGGATTGATATAATCTTCATCGGCTCGAATGGTCAAATTTCCTGCAGATGCTTGATTGAAACTCTGTTCAAATTCATAGGACATCCTTAGGTAATAATTTTGATATTGTTTTCGGACGATGGGTGAAGAGGTATTGATAAATCTCTTTTCACCGGTTTCATTGTCAATTAACTGAATCAAACCAACATCAGGGAATTCAGATTCTTTTTCGTCATAAATTCTAATTGCGTTTATGTCGTGTTTTTTCGCTGCAATTTTTAGTGTTTTGAAATAATTACTATCGTCTATAAAATCTGAAAAAATAAACACATTGGCTTTTCGTTTGAATGCACCCATCAAAAATTTCAGTGCGTTTTCCAAATTATTGCTTTTATTTTTTGGTTGAAAAGTAATTAATTCTCGAATGATTCTTAATACATGTTTTTTTCCTTTTTTGGGAGGAATAAACAGTTCGATTTCATCCGAATACAACACAAGAGCGACCTTGTCATTGTATGTAATTGCAGACAAGGCAAGTGTAGCGCAGATTTCTGCAATGGTTTCAGATTTGAATTGTTTTCTTGTTCCAAATTGAGTAGAGGCACTTACATCGACCATCAAAACCATGGTCAATTCTCTTTCTTCTTCAAAAACTTTCACATAAGGTTCATTGAACTTTGCAGTAGTATTCCAATCGATATTCCTGACATCATCACCAAATTGATAAGGTCTGATTTCAGAAAAAATCATCCCTCTACCTTTAAATGAGCTATGGTATTCGCCCAAAAAAAGGTTATTGGTTTTGCGACGACTTTTGAGTTCAATTCGCTTTACTTTTTTTATGATGTCTTTTATATCCAAAATTAATTTTTTGAATCTTATGTTGAATTTTAAGTATTAAAACTTAGGGAATTGGAATTACGTTCAAAATTTTATCGATGATTTCCTCCGAAGTGATATTTTCAGCTTCAGCCTCATAGCTGAGTCCAACTCTATGTCTAAGTACGTCTTTGCTCAT
>DEQC01000019.1:8490-30737 GCA_002359055.1 Flavobacteriales bacterium UBA3376
CAGCCAAAGCCAAATTGATAGAGCCTCTTGGCGATGCACCATACAAAATCATGGGTTCTAAAGTCGATAAATTAAATTCTTTGGGTGAACGAGTTGCGGTTATAATATCCAATATATAATGTTCTATTTTAGGATCCATGTAGATCTTTTTCACCGTTTCTCTTGCACGTAATATTTCCTGTAAATCAATTACTTTTTCGATTTTTGAAAAGCTTCCATCGATGCTATTTCTTAAAACCATTTGTTCAGCATCTCTGCTCGGATAGGTGATTACAGTTTTTAGCATGAATCGATCCACTTGAGCTTCTGGTAAAGGATAAGTTCCTTCTTGTTCAACTGGATTTTGCGTAGCTAAAACCAAAAAAGGATTTTCCAAAGCATGGGTTTCATCGCCTATGGTTACTTGTTTCTCTTGCATGGCTTCTAAAAGTGCAGATTGGACTTTTGCAGGTGAACGGTTGATTTCGTCGGCAAGAACAAAGTTGGCGAAAATTGGTCCTTTTTTGATGTTGAAATCGTTTTCTTTGATGTTGTAAATTAAAGTTCCAACGACATCAGCTGGCAATAAATCAGGTGTGAATTGAATTCTCGAAAAAGAGCCACTTACAGCTTCTGCCAAAGTTTTAATCGCTAAAGTTTTGGCCAAACCAGGAACACCTTCCAACAAGATATGACCGTTGGCAAGTAAGCCTATCAAAAGGCTTTCAACCATTTTTTCTTGTCCTAAAATCTTTTTATTTATCTCAGTCCAAAGTCTAAAAATCGATTGACTTTCTCTTTCTATTTCTTCAGTTACTTGTTGTATGTCTAAGGAACTCAATTCGTTCTCCATAAGTTTGTAATTAAATACGCTAAGTTGCGAATATTGTTATTCAGTTTAAGCCAATTTATTGATAGAATTATGTTAAACTTTGTTAAGCAAAATCAACTCTAATTCATTGAAAATTAGAACTACTTATGTTTTGTCTAAGTTGCTTTTAATCAATAATCCTATTTTCACGCAAAAATATACAATTCTATCAAATGATTAATATAAGCTAATTAAATAATATTTAGTGACATAAATCCGTTTTTTAAATGTGTTGAAATTGAAAATACTCGTACATTGACCATCGAAAACTATTATATTTGTAAATATTGCCCTCGAACTTTAGATAATGTTGATCAAACGAAATTTATCGTTTTTAATAATTTTCCTGTTAGGAATTGCAAATGCTCAGAATTCAGAAAACTCAAAACTACTGTCTCAGGCAGAAGAAATAGTTTTTTATAATCCTAAAGAAACTTTTGCAATTGCTGAGCATGTGTATAAAAATACTTCTGATGCGAAGGAGGTTTATTATTCAAAATACTTATCTGCGCTGTCAAATTATGTTTTAGGTAATTATGATCAAGCGCTAACTTTTGCTTTCGATGCTAAGCATACAGCCGAATCGATGAGAAATCTTGAGTTTGTGGAGACTTCAAAAGCATTGATTTTTAGAATCTTTCAATTTCTAATGTTGGATGTTGAAAGTATTGATGTTTCAAATCCTAAAACTTTAGAAATCGGTTTGCAGGTCGAAGATTTGATCAGAAAGTCCAATGGTTTTTTGTCTGAAGATCAATTGGATTCAGCCAATTTTTACTTGAATGAAGCGAAAAAAATACTGAATTCGAAATCGTCTGGATACGCAGAAGCTCTTTATTATTCAGCAATTGGTGATTTGAAATTTAAAAATCAAATGTTGGATTCTTCTTTGGTTTTTTATCAAAAAGCAGATTCAATTGCTCAACAAATTCAAAACCCATTTTTATTGATCGAAATCAATCAGCGTTTGGCTACCAATTATTTGGCGATGGATGATTTGAATTTATTTCATCTGAAAAGTCAATATGTGAATGAACTTAACGCCGAAACTACTACACTCGAAAATCAAACTGCTAATCGTGCACATGCCTTAATGATCGCTGATATGGATGAATCATTTGATCGAGAAAAATCGCTTTATCAAAACATTTTAATAGTAGTTCTGATTGTACTTTTGGTCGTTGTGATTCTAAAATTGATTTTTCATGTAAGAAATAAAAATAAACTCAAAATGTACAATCAAATGCTTTCTTATTTGAATTCACATCAAGAGTTGAGCAAACAATCCATGGAAAAAAGCGATAAAAAGGAAATTAAAGATCAGAAAAAATCAACAATTCGCTCATCCATGCTCAAAGAAAGTGAGTTGCAGATATTAGAAGATTTGAGAAAATTTGAAGCGACAGATAAATACACGAGCAAAGATATGTCTTTGGCGATGCTCGCTTCAGAATTGAATACCAATACCAAATACCTTTCAAAGGTTATCAATGAACATAAGAAGAAGAATTTTAATGCTTATATCAATGAATTGAGGGTGAATTTTATCGTTGAAAAAATGAAAACAGAGCCCTCTTATTTGAATTATAAAGTCAGTTATTTAGCGGAGGTTTGTGGATTTTCTTCACACAGTACTTTTACAACTGTTTTTAAGTCGATAGTTGGAGTTTCACCCATTACTTTTGTAGAATTTATCAGAGAGGAATCTTTGGAAAAATCAAGTCAGGACGAATAAATGAAGAGATTTTTTACATATTATATTTCAATTGTATTGATTTTAACTGTATTTCAGAAAGTGCATTGTCAAATCAATCAAGACAGTTTGTTCAATGTTGCTATCGTAAATGTTTATGACAATCCTAAAAAAGCCATTGAAATCAGTGATCAATTGTATGAATTGAACGCAAATGATTTGAGCAAACAAATCGATGCTTTGTTGTTGAAATCCAATGCTTACACATCGTTGCGTGATTATGAAAAATCTTTGGAATATGCTTTGGAAGCAGAAAAACTAAGTTCGAATCTAAAGAGTGATTTTGTTCATTTAAAAGTTTTGGCAGGTGTCGCTGTGAGGTATCATGAGTTAGGAGTAAATGATAAAACGCTTAAGCTTTTGGATCGAATTGATTTGTTGGCAAATCAAATCGATGACAAGGATTCTATACGTTTTGTGATGGGTAATAGTTATGCGATTCGTGGGTTTGTTTATAGAAATCAGTTGAGTTGTGATGTAGCAAATGATTATTTCAATAGAGCTTTGCATGCTTATTCGATTTATGATGATGAAAGATCTAATGGCAATCAGAGTGTAGTTGCTTATAACAAAGGAAATTGTTTTTTGTCACTCAATCAATTGGACTCAGCCAAAGTCAATTTTATTTTATCTGAAAATTTAGCCATAAAAAATCGAGCAAAAAGTTTACAATCTTTTGCACTTAAAGGATTGGCAGAAGTTTATACATTGGAAGGCCAATATGAAGAAGCTTTGGAAAAACTTATGAAAGCCAATGATTTGGCAAAGGATGTTGGTGATTTGGTATTAAACAGAGGAATCAATAAGGGGATGTCGGACAATTATTTGGCACTTCAAGATTGGGAGAAATTTCAAACTTATTTTGATTTGTACAGGTCCAATGAAAGTCAAATCAAATTTTCCGAAAGAAATACGATTCATAATATTTTGAACAATCACTTTTCTGAAGTTGAGGCAAAAAAAAAGAATTTAAAGTTAAAGTATGTAATTCCGATTGTAATAGGTTTATTGTTGTTAATTCTAACCATTTATTCGATGATTCGTTCAGAAGTTAAGGTTCAAAGGAAAATTAATTCACTGAAATCCAAAATAAAATTATAATTGATAATTTCGATTGAATTCACTGATTTTTCAGATGGTTTTCAGATGGTTTTCAAATTTATCCTTTAGAAATTCGCGAAAATCTAAAGGTAAAATTGAGGATTCGTAAGAAAAAAAATTATATTTGAGGACAAATCTAAATAACGGCTGACATAAATTTATACAGTAGTTTAAGATTAGTTAAAGTTAAGGGAAAGTGGGTATTTTTAAATATCCACTTTTTTTTTATCCACTAAATTGAATGTTCACTTAGTTGTCTCGGAATCAGTCATTTGTTAGTTGGAATGAATTTCAATACCTATCAAATTCATGAAAATAGAAAACCAAAGCTTATTGTAAAACAATAAAAATATATACTTTCGCTTGCACTGTATCAAAAATAGGTATGGTTATAAACTAAATAGAGTTTATTACATTAGTTTTAGAGTTAAGAGAGGAGGTGGGTATTTTAGGATACCCACTTTTTTTTACATTTAGCTTTTCACCATCGATTCACTTCTGTTGTTCATTAAAAATCATGTGTTTTTATTATTGATTATTTAGGAATTCACGAATTTCCAAAGTGTACCACATATATTCATATGTTTCTAATTAGAAATTATAATAGGTTTGGTAAACGAATTAAATAATAAAACACATGATGAACAAAAATTACAAATTGAATTTAAAATCAATTCTGATTGGGGGTTCTTTGATGTTAGGTGGAGTACTATCTGCTCAAGTTCAACTCAATCAACTCACAGATTTCGGAACGCCTATTTACGATATCAACACCAGTGGAAAAGGTGTACATGGATCAGGTTATTATGATTTTCAAACCAACTTTTCGAGTCTTTCTGAGGATGGTGTAGGTGAGACAACTAACATTTTGAACGATGATACTGTTTTGGGGAAAATTGAGAGCAATGGAAATTTTATCCCTGCAGTAAGAATAGACGGAGTTTGGGCTGAGTTATCGACCGAAGCATTCAATCCAAACACTGAATACACTTTATATGAAATGTCTCAAAACGGACAATGGGTAGTTGGACAAACTGCTTGGGATCCGAATGCAAATACAGCTTGGGGATTTATTTATAATGCACAAGACGAAGTTCTAAATATATTGGAATCTGATCTTTATGAATTTGGTGCTGCTTATGGAGTAAATGATAATGGATATGCAGTGGGATGGGTAGATGATTTGGAAGTTGGAACGCTAAGAATGCCTGCAATTTTCGCTCCTGATGGTGAAATTATTCTTGTTGGTGAAGATGTAGGAACTATGTCTGGTATCAACAATATGGGAATTGCAGTAGGTGATTTTTTAGGACAAGCAATTGTTTATGATGTTGCCAACGATTCTTATGAATCATTTGCTGCGCCAGGTGATGCGTTTTTTGCAACTTTTACTGATATTTCAGAAAATGGAGTTGTTATAGGATATGCAGAATATCCAGGTTTTTCAAGAAAACCGATTGTTTATCATCCTGATTTAGGGGCAGAGCCAATGTTGTTAGAAGATTTACTTGCTAATTTCGGTGTTGATGCTTCAACTTTGAATGGTACTGCCTATAGTATTTCAACTGATGGTAATTATATCAGTGGATTTTCTGATGGTCCTGCGTTTTTAGCGATGGGTTGGGCAGTTTATTTTGACGATAGATTATTTGAAGAGTCTGATTGTACATTGATCTGTCCATCAAACATTGAAGTTACAGCTGAAATGGGTGAATCAAGTGCAGTTGTTGAATATGAAATTACTTACGAATGTATCGATGGAGAAAATGATGATTTGGAAATTGTTTTAGTAAGTGGATTGCCTTCTGGATCAGAATTCCCTTTTGGAGAAACTATAGTTTATCATGAATTAAGAGATGCGGACGGAAATGTACTTAACTCTTGTAGTTTCAAAGTAATCGTGAATGATGCTTATTGTACAACTGAATTCAACGGTTTAGTTGAAGCTATTACTTCAGTTAAATTTGTTGAAATTGACAATCAAACAGCAGCAGATTCTACCATCAAAAACGAATATTTCCTCGATATGGTTGCTAACGTAAATCAAGGGGAAACTTATCCAATTTCAGTAGAAGGCTTTACAGGTGGAGGTTATGTTGACTATGTAAACGTTTTCATCGACTGGAACCAAGACGGTGTATTTAATCCTGAAACTGAACTTTACAATGTAGGCGCTTTATTTGCTTCAACAGGAGAGGATGGACAAGAAGTTACTGCTGATATTCAAGTTCCTTATGACGCACTTATCGGTCAAACCAGAATGAGAGTTGTTAAAAATTACGGAGTTAATCCAATCGATGCTTGTGCTACAGATTATTTATATGGTCAAACAGAGGATTATAGTATAATGGTAGGAGAGGGAACTGAGCCAGAAGTTGATGACTGTGATAAAATCTACGCTGGCAATCAATTTGAAAATGGATTAGGACCTGTTCAAACTTATATTTTCGCAAATGATTTTGAAGTAAATGCAGGAGAAATGTTTACGGTGAATGAAGTTAAATTGAACTTGTGGATAGATCCAACTGCGACAATTACATCGGCAGATATTTATGTATATCATGATTCAGATTCAGGTGAAGGACCAGGTGAATCGATTTATGAAAACTTAGGTTTGACTCCTACATCAATCAAGAACATTGGTGGAAACTTAGGTTATATCACTTATGAAGTAACATTTGATTTAGGTGAAGTTGAATTGACTGCTGAAGGATCTGAAAATGCAGTTTATTGGTTAGCTGCTCAAGTTTATTCTGACAATAGTGATGTAACTGTATATTGGGATGCGAATTCAACTTTGAACTCTCAGAATCAACAATATATATTCGATGCTGACGAATCGACTTGGGTGACTAATTACTCTGTGTTCGAATATGAAGCTGATGGAGTAATGAGCATTATCGGAGAGTGTGAGAATTTAAGCGTAATGGATTTAAATGGCTTTGATTTCACCTATTATCCGAATCCAACAAGAGATGTTTTGAACATTAATTCTCAAAAATCTGTACGAACAGTAGAAGTATTTAACTTGGCAGGTCAGAAAGTTATGAATAGTACTAATTTGGCAAATGATCAAGTAGATGTTTCGAAGTTGTCAGCTGGAGTTTATGTATTCAAAGTAACTTTGGATGGTGGACAAGTTGAAACCTTCAAGATAGTTAAGAAATAAATATAATGCATATTTAAACTTAAGGAGTGCAAAAATTTTTGCACTCCTTTTTTTAACTTAATTTGTAACAAAAAAAAGGGAGAAATTTTTCTCCCTAAATGTTGATAATGTTATAATATTTTCAGAAGCATGAGGATTCTTTTACTCTTTTAATTAACTATAATTTTAACACAATTTTATCCTCCTGAAAATATCTAGTGCAAAGGAATTAAATTTCTAATCTTTAGCCTAATTAAAATCTACTTTGCTAATACTCATAATTTGAGTAAGCGGTAAAAAACTCAATTTTTCTCCGATTTAAATCCTGTTTCACTTAACATTTCATTAAACTGCGTTTTATCGAATTGTAAAACAGAGTAGCCTTTAAATGATTGATAAAGAATAGGTTTAGATGTGTGTGAGTATAATGTGAGTAGTGGAAATGTTAACTACTACCTCTTACTCATTTTGCATAACGTTAAGAGTTATACAAGGATTTTCGAGCAAAGTTTATTTGCTTTGTGTTTCTAATTTTAAAACCAAATTAAAAAATGAGGAGAAATGTGTTATTAAGTTTTCTCTTATTATTTGGCGTTTTTCAGATGTTGGAGGCCCAAGTAAGAGGAACAGTAAATGACCAAGACGGTTTTGCGGTTTTTGACGCAGAAGTGACAGTCAGAGGATCAGATGAGACTGTCTATACCGATGACAATGGATTTTTTGAGATTGATGCTCAAGTAGGAGATGTTTTAACGATTACTGACATGTTTGGAGTAGCCAAGGATGTTGATGTTAAATCACAAGACTTGGGTATAATTGTTTTAGGTGTAGAAGTTTTAGATCAAGTAGTAATATTAGGTTACGGTATCAAAGAGACGGACGAACAAAAAACTGGTGCTTATATCAATGTTAACGCAGATGATATAGAAAAAGTAGGTTCGGTTTCTTTTGATCAAGCTTTACAAGGTCAAGTAGCTGGTGTAAGCATTGGCTCTTCAAGTGGTCAACCTGGTTCACAAAGCCCGATTTATGTGCGTGGTATTACTTCATTGACAGGTAACACTATGCCATTGGTAGTAGTGAATGGTGTTCCAGTAACTACTGATGATATGTCAGGAATTGCTGCAACTTCAAACCCTTTAGCAAACATTGACCCATCGACAATTGAAAATGTAACAGTTTTAAAAGACGCAGTTGCAACTTCACTTTATGGATCGAGAGGTGCTAACGGTGTTATCTTAGTAACCTTGAAAAAAGGTATTTACAACAATGATAGATTCATGTTCAATTCAGAATTCGGTATCGGTGATGTTGCTTTCGAAAAAGACGACTGGTTAGATGCTGAAGGACATGCAAGATATTTCGGAACTTCTTTGGCAAATGCTTTTGGAATTTCTGAACAACAAGGATATGAAATGGCAGTTGCTGAGTTAGGTTGGGATGGAGTAACTAACACTGACTGGAGAAAAGCTACAAGACAGAATGCTATCTATTCTCAAAAATATGTTTTGAACTATTCAGGTGGTAGCGATAGAGTGAGATTGTTCACTTCATTGAGCTACAATGATCAAGATGGTATTTCGAGAGATTCTAACTACAATCGTCTTTCGGCTTATTTAGGAGCTGATTGGACAGTAAACGATAGATTGGGATTGAACTTTGACGTGAGCTTGAGTAAAGCTAAACAGACAGGACCAACCGATGGTTCATCTTTCTCTAACCCAGTTTTTGCAGGTAATTTACTTTCACCTACTCAATCGATTTATAATCCAGATGGTTCTTACAACTTAGGATTGTATTTCTTGAGTGATGATTTCAACCCTGTAGCTATTCAAAATACTAATAAATCTTTGTCAGAGTTCTACAAAGCGATTATTAACTTAGGTGGAGAGTATGACATCACTAAAGACTTGAACTTCGAAACAAGATTTGGTGTTGACTACAACTTCTACGATGAGTTGTTGTATTGGAACCCTGATTTCGGTGACGGATTTACAGGTCACCCATTAGGAAATGGATTTGGTTATGCTTCACAGAGAAATTTCAGCACTTGGAACTGGAGTAATGCATTGCGTTATACTAAAACATTTGCAGACAGACATAACTTGACTTTAACTGCAGGTTCTGAGGCTATTAAATATGACTATAGCGTAACTTTTGCTGAGCGTAGAGGATTCCCTGCTGGAAACACTAAACCAACTTTGGATAATGCTGCTAATCCAACAGGTGCAGGTTCTTCAAAAGCTAACTATTCATTCATTAGTTACTTCGGACGTGCAGCTTATGACTTTGATGGTCTTTTCTCAGTTACAGGTAACATCCGTCGTGATGGTTCTTCAAGATTCGGTTCTGGAAACAAATGGGGAACTTTCTGGGGTGTAGGTGCTGCAGTTAACATCAATAGATTTATCAATTCTTTGAATGCATTTGACTTGAAGTTAAGAGGTTCTTACGGTACAGTTGGAAATGCTGAAATTGGTAACTATGCTTCTATGAGCTTATATAGAGCTGCAAACGGTGCTTACTTAGGTATGCCAGCAGGTGCTATTGTTCAATTAGGTGATGAGAACTTGAAATGGGAAACTACAAACCAACTGAATATTGGAGTTGATTTTGGATTTTTCGCCAATCGTTTAAGAGGTTCGGTTGATGTATATGAGAAAAATGTTAAGGACTTATTGTACACCGTTCCAACCAACGCTTCCTCTTCAGGGTTTACTAGCTATTGGACAAATGACGGTGAAATGAGAAGTAGAGGTATCGAAGGACAAATCACTGTGGTTCCAGTAAGAACCAATGATTTCGAATGGTCGATTACAGCTAACTATGCGTACAATGATTCTGAAATCAAAAACATCAATGATGGGGCTATCGCTGTAAGAAATGGTTCTAAAGCATGGCAAAATGGTCATAACCCAACTGAATTCTACACAAGATTGTGGGCGGGAGTTGACCAAAGCAACGGTAAACCATTATGGTACACTGACGAAACTAGAACTACTACTACGAGCGATGCAGCTGAAGCACAAAGAGTATTTACAGGAAAACAAGCTTTGCCTGTTCATACAGCAGGTTTAGGTACTTCTATCAACTATAAAGGATTCACATTGAGCTCAATGTTTACTTATGCTGGAGGACATTCAGTTTACGATCAGTGGGGCTTTGTGTACAATAGTGATGGTGGATACGCTTACTTAAATACAAGAGCGGACTGGGCAGAAGGTGCATGGACGCCAGAAAATGCTGGTAATGCAACTGCTCCTCAAGCAATTTACGGTGGAAATAGCCAAAGTACTACCGGATCTACAAGATACTTATACGATGCTGACCACATCCGTTGGAGATCTGCGGAGTTAGGATATAGCTTCGGTAAAGATATCTTAGGTGATAGAATCGGTTTAGATAAAATCTATGTGTACGTGAAAGGTTATAACTTATTTGTTTGGACGTTTGATGATGATTTATGGTTCGATCCAGAAACTACTTCGAGCGACCCTGATTATTTAGGATTGGAGCAAATGGGATTATACAATATGACTCAGCCTAACTTAAGACAATTTATGTTGGGTGTAAGATTAGATTTCTAATTTTAAAATTAAAAAACAATGAAAAAAATAATATTTGGTTTAAGTATAATCGGACTTGTAGGATTGACTTCTTGTCAAGACGATTTTATGGAATTTGAACCTAGTAATTCAACAGAACTTTCTGGTGCAATTGAAAACGAAGCTCAATTAGAAACTGCAGTTTTGGGTATTTATGATGCTCTGCAAAGTAATTACGCTTACGGAAACTACTACATTTCTGCTCAAGAAATTTTGAGTGATAATGGATTTGTATTGCTAAATAACTCAAACCGTTTTACAGATTTCTATCGTTTTGAGCATGCAATCTCTTCTGGTGCATCCATCGCAAACATGTGGACCATCGGTTATAGAGCGATTGCAAGAGCAAACTTCGTTTTAGGTTTTGAAGAAGTAATTCAAGGTTCTAATGCAGATAAAAGTTTTGCTGAAGCAAGAGCGATCAGAGCTTTGCAATTGTTCAACTTAGTTAACTATTACGCAAGACCTTATGGGACTATCGATCAAGATTTAGGTATTCCTGTTCCAACTGAATTCGAAAAGGATACTCCTTTACCTAGATTATCAGTTGAAGAGGTATATAACGAAATCATCGACGAATTGATTTTAGCAGCTGAAGATTTACCAAGTGTAAATGCTTCTACTACTGCAAGAATCAACAAAGAAGCGGTTTACGCATTGTTGTCAAGAGTATTCTTGTACAAAAAAGAATACGACCAATCGGTTCAATATGCTGATTTGGCTTTAGGTGCTGTGACTTTGTTGGAAGGAGATGACTTGAATGAATATTATCTAAATCCAACAGATGATGGTGAAAGTTTATTTACTATTGCTTTCTCAGATTTAGATAACCCTAATTCCAATGACGCACTGTATGCAACTTGGGGCTTAGGTAGATATGAAGATACTGCTGCTACTACGGATTTCTACAACTTGATTGCAGATACTGATAGCAGAAAAGATCTTTACCAATTGTGGGAAACTTCTGATAATCCAGCGCCTTACGGTGTTTTGAAATTCGGAAATGTTGATAACGACGTTATTGTAATTAGAGGAACTGAAGCTTTGTTGAACAAAATCGAATCTCTATACTACATCGACCCTTCACAAGCGTTGACCGAATTGGTTAACTGGGTTCAAACTTATAGAGATGAAACATATAGCTTCTCTGGAACTGGACAAGAACTTTTAGACGAAATCTTGTTACAAAGAAGAATCGAATTGGCTTTCGAAGGTCACAGATATTTTGATCTGAATCGCTACGAATTGGATATCCAAAAAAGCGCTAACAGTACTGTTAACAGCTTTATGCCATTCAACGATTACAGAAGAGTATTCCCTATTCCTTTGAATGAAATGAATACGAATCCAGAAATGGTTCAAAATCCTAATTACCAATAACTTTTAAATAAGTTTAAACAATTAAGGCTGTCATATCATGTGACAGCCTTTTTTTATCAAATCATTTGTCCAAATAAACCATTTCATCTTTATGGTTTTTAAATTCTTTTTCATCGGATAATCCAACTCCCGTCTTTGTTTTCTCAACCAAATATCGAATCATCTCTTTCTTGGATCGTATATTTTCATCCATCAGTTTCTCGAAAACTTCACGACCGATTCTGTTGTTGTGCAAATCCATCAATTTATCAAAATCGTCATTTGGAAAACATTCTTCATGCAAATCGGTGACATATTTTGCCCAATCAATGGCCTTTTCTTGAGAAGTAATTTGTGTGCAATTCTTGGCGATCAATAAGTTCCATGCGGCATGCCTAAATGCATTCGCAATTCCTTGACCTCCGTGAGGTTCTTTGAAGTTGATTTCAGAATACATCACCGATTCTACAGTTGCCCAAATCGTTGGTAATAATAAAAGTGGTTTGGATATTAACCCTCTGAACATACGCCAACTCAACCCAGCCGAAAGCCTTTTGACTATTTTGAATGTTTTTCTCATAGTCATAAAAATAAAATAAAAAAGGTCAACTTTCTAATGAAAATTGACCTTAAATTAAGTTTCAATTGTATCAACCCAATTGTTGTACGATTTTATCCAATCGATTGATTACTTCTTCTTTACCTAAAATACTCATGATCACTGGTACATCTGGACCTTGTAAACTGCCTACTAAAGCCAATCGAACGGGCATCATAAGCTTTCCAAAACCGATTTCCTTGGCTTTTACAAAGCTTTGAAAGATTTCATGAATAGCTGCTGAAGAAAAATCTTCAAGTCCTTTTATTTCTTCTATAAATGAATTTAAAATTGAAGAAGAATCTTCCTTCCAAGCTTTTTTCACAGCCTTTTCGTCATAAATTTCTGGCGAGAAATAAAAGAATTCAGCTTGTTCGAAAATTTCTCTGATGAAATTTGTTCTTTCTTTCATCAAATTGATGATTGTTAAATGAAATTCATCTGTTGCTTGTATCGATAAACTCTCCAATGTTTTTTTGTAAATCGGAAGAATTTCTTGTGCTGATTTTTTTTGAATGTATTGATGGTTGAACCAAATGGTTTTGTCAGGATTGAAACGAGCACCGGATTTGCTCACCTTTTCCATGCTAAACTCTTCTATCAATTCATCCAAAGAGAAAACTTCTTGTTCCGTTCCAGGATTCCAACCCAAAAGTGCAAGCATATTGATCATAGCATCAGGTAAATAACCTTCTTCTCTATAACCCTTGGCAATTCCTTCTTCGCTTTTCCATTCCAATGGGAAAACTGGGAAACCATGTTTGTCTCCGTCTCTTTTGCTCAATTTACCTTTTCCAACTGGTTTTAAAATCAATGGTAAATGAGCGAACTCAGGTGCTTTCCATCCAAAAGCATTGTACAATAATTGATGCAAAGCCAAAGATGGCAACCATTCCTCACCTCGGATGACATGAGTGATTTTCATCAAATGATCATCCACGATGTTGGCCAAATGATAGGTCGGCATACCATCAGATTTGAACAAAACCTTATCATCCAAAGTGTTAGAATCAATCGTTATTTTTCCACGAATTAAATCATCTAAAACTAAGTTTTGATTTTCTGGAATTTTAAATCGAATGACATAAGGAATTCCAGCATCTATTTTAGTTGCAATTTCTTCTTCTGATAATTTCAAAGAATTGTTTAATTCCATTCGATTGTTCGGACCATAAATAAATGTTTCTCCTTTGGATTCATATGCTTTTCTCAATTCATCCAATTCTTCCGCTGTATCGAACGAATAATACGCATGACCTGAATCGATCAGTTGCTGTGCATATTTTTTATAAATTTCTTTTCTTTCAGATTGTCTATAAGGACCGTAATCTCCTCCAAAACCTACTCCTTCATCGGGTTCTATGCCTAACCATTTCAGGGATTCTATGATGTATTCTTCCGCACCTGGAACCAATCGATTTTGATCCGTATCTTCAATTCTCAATAAAAATTTTCCACCTTTATTTTTTGCAAATAAGTAGTTGTACAAAGCTGTACGAACTCCACCTATGTGTAATGGACCCGTTGGACTGGGTGCAAATCGAACTCTAACTTCAGACATTTGTTTAAATTTTATGCGAAGATAGGAACTTTGAAATTTGTACTTAAATTTATTCTATAAATATTAATAATTCTGATTTTGAATTGGTAAGCTTTTTGCAAATTGTACTTCGTCAAATTTTTGTAGGTTTACCTGCTCAATCGATAAAATCAATAGAATGAAACATATATTAGCACTTACTTTTTTGTTTTTAACATTAAATTTCTCTTTTGCTCAAAAAGTTCCAAATGAAGTAAAAACAGAGTTTGATCAAACTTCTTTGAGCCAAACTATATTTGATTTGGAAGGAAATCAAACGACGGTTGGAGAAATTCTCAAACAACACAAAGGGAAAGTGATTTATTTGGATATTTGGGCGTCTTGGTGTCCGGATTGTATCACGGGCTTACCAGCTTTAAGAGAAGTTCAAGCTGAATTCCCAGAAGTGGTTTATTTGTTCTTTTCATTGGATAGAGTAGGAAGAGAAGATGCTTGGAAAAATGCAATTGATAAATTTAATATCGAAGGAATTCATTATTGGTTCAATACCGAATGGAAAAATGATTTTACAGAATACATTCAGTTGAACTGGATTCCAAGATATATGATCATTGACCAAGAAGGGGGAATCGCTCATTATTATGCTGTTAAAGCGGACGACGAAACGATGATAAAGACTTTGAGAGAATTGGTTTCTAAAGGAAATTAATCCTCGATTTTCAGCATTAACTCTTCCCATTCATTCATCAATTCATCAAGTTTTGAATTGCACTCATCGTAAAGCTTTTGGTCTTCATCGGTATGTGTAATTTCGAATCTTTTTTCGATGGTTTCAATTTGATTTTCGATGGCTGTAATTTCACTTTCGATTTTACCCAATCTGTTTTTTATACGCCTTTGTTCTTTTTGTTCTTCTTGAGAGAGTTGTCTTTTATTTTCTTTCTTAATTTCAACTTTTTCTTTTTCAACTTGAACGGCTTCAATTGCTCTAAAGTTTTCAGCTTTTCTTTCTTCCAAATATTCGCTAATTCCACCCAAAAATTCATTTACTTTTCCATCTTTGAATTCAAAAACCTTGTTGACCAATCCATCTAAAAATTCTCTATCGTGTGAAACCAAAATCAAAGTTCCATCAAAGTTTTTTAGAGCTTCTTTCAAAATTGCTTTGGATTGAATATCCAAATGGTTGGTCGGTTCGTCCATGACCAAAACGTTGAAAGGTTTTAAGAGCAATTTGGCAAGTGCCAAACGATTTCTTTCTCCACCTGAAAGTACAGAAACTTTTTTCTCTACATCATCTCCACTAAATAGAAAAGCACCTAAGATGTCGCGCACTCTTTTTCGAGTTTCTTCAGTGGAAGCATATTCAGCCTCCTCTAAAACCGTCCAATCATCGTGCATAATATCGGCTTGATTTTGAGCGAAATATCCGACTTCAACATTATGACCCAATTTGATGTTTCCAGTATGATTTAGACCATCGACCATGGCTCGAGCCAAAGTTGTTTTCCCTTGTCCATTTTGTCCAACAAAAGCAATTTTTTCGCCTCGATTGACAAAAAACGAAACATTGTCAAATACTTGATGTTCTCCATAAGCTTTACCAACGTTTTCTAATTCAAAAATGATTTTTCCGGGAACTACGGCTGAACTGAATTGAATGTTCATTTTGTGAACATCTTCATTTTCGACTTCAATCACTTCCATTCGATCCAACTTTTTGATAAGTGATTGAGCAGTTGAAGCTTTTGAAGCTTTTGCTCTGAATTTTTCAATCAGCTGTTGGGTATGTTTGATATATTGTTCTTGATTTTTTTGAGCTTGTTCCAATTTTTCTCTTCGCTCTTTTCTCAATTGAATGAATTTAGAGTAATTGGCTTTGTAATCATGTATTTGTTTATTGGAAATTTCTAAGGTTCGATTGGTCACATTGTCCAAAAATAAAACGTCATGCGAAACCAATACAACTGCACCTGGATAATCTTGTAAAAATTCTTCTAACCAAACGATAGAATCTATATCCAAATGGTTGGTCGGCTCGTCCAGCAAAAGTACATCGTGTTTTTGTAACAACAACTTAGCCAACTCAATTCGCATGCGCCAACCGCCAGAGAATTCTGTAGTTTGTCTATGAAAATCTTCGGCTTTGAATCCCAAACCCAAAAGGATTTTCTCCATCTCTGCATCTTTGGTATATCCACCGAGCAAATTGAATCTATCGGTCAGATGAGTAATATCTTCTATTAATTTAGCGTAAGTTTCACTTTCGTAATCCGTTCTTTCGCTCAACTGTTGATTGGTAAAATCGATTTGACTTTGTAATAAATTGAGTTGTTCGAAAGCTCTTCCAGCTTCTTCCCAAACCGTTCTGCCTTTCTCGAAATCCAAATCTTGGGTCAAATACCCAACACTTACCTCACCTTCATACACAACATCTCCTTCATCGGCTTGTTGTTGTTTGGCCAAGATTTTAAGTAAAGTAGATTTTCCAGCTCCATTTTTTCCTGCCAAACCTACTCGATTTCCTTTGTTGATCCTAAAGGAGACATTGTCAAATAAATAATTACCTGCGAAGTGTACGCCTAAATTTTGAACTAATAACATTTTCCAAAAATACGAGCTTATTTGAGAATGTAAAAGTTAGCGTTCTTAGAATTATCCTTCGATATTGCTCAAAGTATGAACGTGTAAATTTTGAACCCAACGATTTAACCTTTCTTCACTTGGAAGATTGATTTTCTTACGAATTCTATACATTCTATTTTGAACTGTACGCACGGAACAAAAAGTGATTTCTGCAATTTCTTTGGTGGTATAATTCAACTTCAACAATGCACAGAGTTTAATGTCGGCTGTGGTTAATTCAGGATGTTCTGTGATCAATTGATTGTAGAACTCTGGATAAACTTCAATGAATCTTGATAGGAAGTTCGGTGAATTACTTTCGGCCAATTCGACTACTTCCTCAAATGCAAGGTTCAGTTTTTTCTTCAATCTTAGATTTTCTTCTCTTCCTTTGATTCGTTTTTTACGAAGTTTTTTGATGTAATAATATGTAATTGAGAAAGCGAATAAAATGAGCAGCAATGAAATAATCATAATCGATTTGTTGCTGGATTCTGCTTTTTCTAATTGATTGACATTTTGTGTTTGAGCCAAAATCATCGGAACTTTCATATTTCCTATATTCGCCAATTCTAAACTGTCTTTTTTTTCGACATATTTTCTTAAATAGAAGTTTGATAGCTCTTTATTGCCTTTGCTATCGTAAGTATCCGAAATGAATTTGTACAATTCTGGTTTCGAACGTTTCAATTGTTTATTTAAAACTAAGGAATTTTGGAAAAGTTCTATGGCTTTCTCAAATTTCCCTTTAGATTTTAGATGTTTGGCTTTTACCTCGTTGAGAATGGATTTCGAATAATCTGTATTTAATTTCTGAGCATAATATTCAGCGAAATTCAAATAAACTTCAGCCGAATCCAATTCTGATTTTTCGATATGCAAATCAGAAATACTCACTGAACTTGTGAATTTATTTTCGAAATTTATAACAGGTGATTTATAAGCGGATTTATAATAATATAAAGCTGTATCGACTTTATTCTGCAGTTGATAGATGTCACCTAAATTGATATAAACTCGGTCGATATAAGTGATTCTGTCTTCATCATTTTTGAATTTTGAAGTATAAGTTAAAGCTTCTTTGTAGTGTTCTATGGCTTCATCGTACAAACCGATTGAATGCAGGTTTAAGCCTTCTCTAAAAGCGATTGAGTACAATATATCATAATTGTTTTTCGTGTAGGGCTCTTCTTTGGCTTTGATCAAATAATGTGTAGAAGAATCTAATTTAGATTGTATGAAGTAAATTCCAGAATAACCTAAATAAGCGCTGACCAATCCTTTGGAATAATTCGCTTGCTTAGATTTTTCAAGAACTTGGGTGTATATTTTAAATGCTTCTTTATAATTCTCATCAATGTACAATTGCTTCGCATCTTCAATTAAAGAATCAATATTTTCTTCAGAGTTTTGTTTAGTGTTGGCTGATAGAAAACCTGTAAAACTTGATTGATTGAAATTAAATACAAATGAATTTAAAATAAAGAACAATAAAAATGAAGTCTTCATCATTATCTTGCTACTAATTCACATTACTTTTCGCCTGTGAACTTGCAATCATCGTACCAATTCCAAAAAAGAAAGTTTAGGAATGGTTAATTTGATTTTCTAAAATATGATCGAATCTTCTAATATTAGCTTCCTTGGTTATCTCAATTTCATTTTCTATAAAATCAAATAAGAATTCTGTCATTTGAGGTGCGAGTAGAGTTCCTCTCGTTCCCATTCCGTTGAGTATGAATACGTTTTTGTGATTGGGATGATGTCCGAGCAATGGCCTTCTGTCGATAACTGTCGGTCGAATTCCAGCGGTATGTTCTAAAATTTCATAATCTCCATCATAAATCTCCTCCAAAAGTTCGGTCAAGATTTCTTTGCCTTTTTCAGTGGGTTGCTGACTTAAATCATCTCTGTCATAGGTGGAAGCAGTCAGACAAATGTTTTTTTCTACAGGTAAAAGGAAGTTTTTCGCTTTCCAAATTCCTTCAGGAATTGGTTTTTCTGTTTTGATTTTTAAGACTTCACCTTTTACGCCTATAACCGGGAGATAGTTGAAATAAGGATTGGATTTTATACCATAACCTTCACAGAAAATTATGTTTTTTGCATTGAAATTTTTGTATTGAACAGAGTTTTCATCGATTTTTAATTCATCGTATTCAAATTTTTCATTGATGCATTGACCATTTTTCTCCAAATATATTCTAAATGTTTCCAAGCATTTCTGTAGGTCGATTCTACCCGTTTGTTTCACCTCTGCATAACCCAAAGGAGTTTTTATAGCATCGGATATAGGTTGATGAACAATTTCTTCATTCATAAAAGTTTTTAATTCCTCACGTTTTGCTTTATCTTTCCAAGTTGAAATTTCATTATTGTTATTTAGAATTCTATAAGTTGGAATGTTAAAAATCAACTTTTGTTGGAGTAAATTTTCAAATTTTTCAAAATAAATTTTCATCCATTTCAACTGTTCTTCAGCATTCCAAATCAGTGCAAATCTTTTTAGAACTAAAGCGTTAAATACACCTACAGCTACTCTTGAGGCTTGATTTTGTTTTTGGTCAATGATGATGAAAGATTTGTTTTCTTGAATTAGTTTTAGGGCGAAACAACTCCCAGCGACTCCTTGTCCTACGATTATATAATCTAAGCTTTTATTCATAATGCAAAGTTATTTTAAATAAAACCTTTATCTTTGAGGATTGTTGAAAAATTTTTAATTAACACGTTTTAAATAATGAAAAAAATTAGTTTTACATTCCTCTTGTTGTGCTCGGTCATAGTTTTTGGGCAAATGCAAGCGGTTTCACAAAAAGTTCAAGAGTTGAACATGAAAAGTCAGGAATTTACTGAGTACAATCTTTTTGAAAAAGAAGAATCAGTAGAAAGGTCTGCAAAATATTTAGCTTCGGCTTCAGATGTAACGGTTTTGAAGTTACAAGAAAGCGAACTTCAGCGTATTTTTACTGAAGCGCCTGATTTTATCACTATTGCAGTTCCTTATATGGAAGAGGCTTTATTGGTAGAGATGTATCAACAAGAAATTTTGTCAGATGATTTTCTTGCAACTGATGAGAATATGAATCCAATCAACTATACGCCTGGTAAGTACTATAGAGGTGTGGTGAAAGGAGATTATAATTCTTTGGTAGCGATTAGCTTCTTCGAAGATGAAGTGATGGGGGTGATTTCTACTTTAGAAAAAGGTAATGTTGTTTTAGGTAAATCGACAGATGGTCAGGATTATGTTTCTTATTCGGATGTAAATTTAATGGGTGAAAATCCATTTGTATGTGGATTTGATGATTTGGCAGAGAATCAAGTAGCTTTAGACAATATTAGTTTTGACCCTGCAGAGGCTATGTTTGCACCAGAAACGACGAACTGTGTTAGAATATATTATGAGTTAACACGTGCAGTTTGGAATGCAAGAGGTAGAGATTTCACCAATACTTTGAACTGGATTACTGGAGTTCACAATAGCGTTGGAACGCTTTACAGCAATGATAACATCAATACTTCAATGTCTCAAGTAATGATTTGGACACATCCAGATCCATATTCAGGTTCTCACTCCAATCGACTGGGGCAATTTCAAGCGAGAGGAAATGATTTCAATGCTGATTTAGGACATTTGATCAGCCTTCCAGCTACAACAAGTGTGGCTTATTTAGATTCTTTATGTACAGGTGTAAACCATGCATATTCTGCGGTTTCTATCAGTTATGCTGAATTACCTACGTATTCTTGGACGATTTCTACAATTGCACACGAGATGGGGCATTCAATGGGGTCTCCTCATACCCACGCTTGTGCTTGGAATGGAGACAACACAGCAATCGACGGATGTGGTCCTGCAGGAGGAGCTAATGAAGGATGTAATGGTCCTATCCCACCTGAAGGAGGAACTATTATGAGTTATTGTCACTTGTTGAGCGTAGGAGTGAACTTAGCTTTAGGATTTGGAGTTCAACCTGGTCAACTAATCAGAAATACTGTAGATTCAAAACCTTGTTTAGGCACTGATTGTACTACCGTACCTGAAGTTTGTACTTTCTCAATCGAAGGAATTGAAACTTTAATGTTGGATAACAATACACTGCAAGTTTCTGTTGATGATAGTTATTCAGAAGCATGGAAATATCAAATCGTAGCTTATGGTCAAGCCATTGATGATTCAGCTTGGACAGAGGTGAACAATGATACATTCGAAGTTTCATTGGCAGGTCTAACAGCTCACGAATACTACGAACTATATGTAGTGAACGTTTGTGAAAATGGAGACTTGGGTCAGTCAGAAAAAGTTTTATTGCTACCAGGTGATTTCTGTGATGGAACTCCATTTACAGATACTGGAGGGCCAAATGGTAATTATGGCAACAACGAATATTTAGTTAAAACTTTTTATCCTTCATCTGATAACGCAAAAGTTAAGTTAGATATTCATAATGCGAGAATTCAACCAAATTCTGATTTCCTTTATATCCATAATGGAAATAGCCCAGATGCACCTTTGTTTGATGGAGGAACGATTTCTGTACCAAACGTCTCTAACTTGTCGTTCACTTCTACTGCAGCTGATGGATCGATTACTGTAGTTTTCATCTCTGATGCAGGTGGAACTTTCGCTGGTTGGAATGCAACTGTAAGCTGTGATTCTTTGGGTGTTGAAGATTTTGCTGATGCAAATGGAATTGCAATTTATCCAAACCCAGCTTCTGATTTTGTAAACATCAGTTCAACTAACGGAAAAATTGATTCAGTAAAAGTAACTGACGCAAGCGGTAAAGTTGTATTGTCTAACAATCTTGATAAAGTTAGCGGAGCAATCAATATCCAACATTTGCCAAGCGGAGTTTATATCTTTAATATCAATGTTGATGGTAAAGTAGTTTCTAAGAAAATTATCAAAAGATAATTCTAAATAATTATAATTTTAAAAAAGCCTTCTCAAGAGTATATGAGAAGGCTTTTTGCTTTTTATAAATACATTCATCTGATTTCAATCAATCAATTTCTAATAGAATTGCTAAACTTTTAAAATTATATATAATATTGGTTTCATCTTTGTAATTTTGTATCATTCGGTTATAAAAAAAATACGATTGGAAGTTTCACAGACCATTTCATTTAATGCTAAGCAATACAATAAGTTTTCGAGTTTGATATTCGAATACTTAACTCAGAATAAAAATGTTGATGAATTTTATGAACTCTTTCCAAACGAAAGTTCATTGATTCAACAAGCAGAGAAAAAACTCAAACAATTTCAACATAGAAAAGTTACTCATCAGGTGCTTTCAAATCAAATGAGTAAACTTGCTTTGACCGATAAGCAAAAGGAAAATCTAGAGAAGTTCGAATCTGATAATACGGTTACTATTACTACCGGCCATCAATTGAATTTATTCACAGGTCCTCTTTATTTCTTTTATAAAATTCTTCAAACCATTAAATGTTGCGAATACATGCAAAAATTGCATCCTGAAATTAACTTTGTTCCGATTTTTTGGATGGCAACTGAAGACCACGACTTCGAAGAAATCAATCATTTCTACTTTAAGAATAAAAAATATATTTGGAACAGAGAATTTGGTGATGCTGTTGGACGTATGGATTTAAAGGGAATTGATAAAGTGTTTGAACAATTTCAAAACGATTTGAA